>NZ_JADOUU010000024.1:0-28220 GCF_015751955.1 Arthrobacter sp. CAN_A214 | reverse complement strand
GTGTCCCTCCTCCCGGTCTTCCTGGTCTTCCTCTTCGGCCAGAAATACCTCGTCAAAGGCATCGCCACCACCGGCGGCAAATAAACCACCACCGGGCTATACCAACAACCATTCAGAAAGAAGCAAACCGATGAAAAACGTTTCACGCAGCGTCCGGATGGGCACCGCCGCCTCCCTCGCCGTCGTCCTCGGACTCACCCTCAGTGCCTGCGGAAGTTCCAGTGGAGAGCAGGCTGCTTCCTCAGGTGACGGAAATCTCCGCTGGTCCTGGTGGGGATCGGACCCCCGCCACCAGGCCAACCAGAAGATCATCGAGCAGTACCAGACCGCCAACCCCGATGTGACCATCTCGGGTGAATATGCGGACTTCAGCGGTTACTGGGACAAGCTCGCCACCACGACCGCCGGTCGCGATGCCCCCGACGTCATCACCATGGATGAGAAGTACCTGCAGGAATACGCAGGCCGCGGAGCCCTGGCCGACCTCAAGGAGCTTCCCAACCTGGACCTGTCCAAGTTCGACGAACCCTCGCTCGCCCTCGGGGAGTACGAGGACGGCCTCTACGGCCTGAGCACCGGACGCAACGCATTCACCGTGGTGATCAACGAGGACCTCTTCGCGAAGGCCGGAGTACCCGTCCCCGATACCACCACCTGGACCTGGGACGACTACTACCGGATCTCGAAGGAGGTCAGCGACAAGCTGGGCCTGCCGGGATCCGACTATGGCAACGCTCCCGACGCGAGCCTGCGCATCTGGCTCCGCCAGCACGGCGAGTCCCTCTACAACGAGGAAGAGGGGACCGTCGGATTCACCGAGGAGACGGCGGCCTCCCACTTCGAGCACCTGCTCAAGATCCGTGACGAGGCGGGTGGCGCGAGCGCCGCGCAGTGGACCGAGGATCAGTCCGGCACGTTCGAGGGCCAGAGCTTCCCGAACAACGAGATCGCCATGAGCTGGTACTGGTCCAACCAGCTCGGCGTCCTTCGCGAGACATCGGGCAGCAACATCACCATGCACCAGGCCCCGTCGGACAGCGGGGAGGCAGCCGACAACGGCATGTACTTCAAGGCCTCGATGTACTGGTCCGTGTCCAGCCAGTCGGATGACCAGGAAGCCGCCGCCGACCTCGTCAACTACCTCGCCAACAACGAGGAAGCAGCGAAGGTGATGCTGGTGGACCGCGGAGTGCCGGTCAACCCCGACATGGCTGCAGCGGTGAAGCCCGAACTGGAAGAATCCGACCAGACTGTCGTGGAGTTCCTCGACGACATCGAGGAAGACGTCGCCGCGTCCCCGAAGCCGTCACCCGTGGGCACCGCCGGCGTCCAGGACGTCATCATCCGCTATAACTCCGAGGTGCTGTTCGGCAATCTGACCCCAGAGGAAGCAGCATCCCAGATGCTCGACGAGATCGATGGAATGATCCAGTAAGTCGGCCATTCGATACAGGACTGGTTTCGGTGCCCGCAAGCACCGGAACCAGTCCTACCTCCCTGCCGGCGGCGCCCACGGTTGCCGCTCGGCCCTGAGCTTTTCGCCACTATCGGCCGCCGCATGGATGAGCTGGGCAAGATAGAGATCCTGTGATGCTTCAGCCAGGCCGTAGAGTTCCGGGCCGCCCTCGAGGTGGTCCCTCATCCGCTCGAGGCAGGTGGCGATGGCGATCTCGTCATCATTGAGCCGCGCGGGAAGATATCTGTTCACATAGACCCACTCGTCACCTGCGACGAGCCCGCGGAGGAACTGGCCCTCCAGGTTGCCCCCCTCCCCCGCACTGATCCGCTGGATTCCGGAGAACATGGGGGTGCGGAAGTCCTTCAGGTACCGCAACTCCGCATCTTTGATTTCACCCCGATCTCCACGCACGAGTAGCCGGTTCGCGCGGATCCAGGACCAGTACTGATCGGACGCAAAATCGTACACTCCCAGTCTGTCGCCGAAATCGAGCCGGGCGGTGATCTGACGGGCAGTCACCGACCTCTCCGACTGCGGTTCACCACCGCGACTCGGGCCCTTCACAAGGGGATATTCGAAGGAATCTGCAGTGATAACGGGACTCTCGAAACCGGCGTTGAGCGCCTTCCGAAGAATGCTCACGCCATGATAATCGTGGCACTGAGAAACGAGGGCCTGGCTGATGGTCCCCAGCTTGCCCGAACCGGCAATCGCCAGTTGCGCATTCAACAGGGGCGAGAGGTGGTACTGCTCGGCCACCTGGATCACCGCGCCGCCCTCGACCAGACGGAGCAACGGCAGCAAGCCGGCGACGTCGGGGGCCGGCGGCGTCTCCGCCAGGACCGGCAGGCCCAACGAGACGGCTTCCGCAATGACCGTCGGCGCCACCGGCTTGAGGACCGACACCACAGCGAAGTCGGGAGCCGTCGAGGCGGCGAGTTCCGCAAGCGAGCGGAAAGTCGGAACACCCCAGGCTTCCTCCACCCTCGCGGCGGAGTTCTCGCTCCGCGCCACCACACCGCACACCTCGAATTCATCTGGAAGCGCACGCGCAACCCGGTGATAGAAAAGGCTCCGCCAGCCCGTACCGACAATCGCGAATCGAATCTTTCCGTTTCTGTCTCGCACTTTCCTCCGGCCTCCGGTCTGCAGCTTCTGGGAAGCCAGCATACTGTCCAGCCGCAGCGCCCGGGGCTCGACCCCCGGATTCCGTCGCGTCCCGCCACAGGCGGTCGGGCGCAGGAGTGAAACGACATTCCGCCATCGCGGGCTACGAGGACTGGCCTGCCGCCAGTGGGCGTCCGCGTCACCGCAGCAGCGATGGCCGGGTAGACCTTCTCGCTTCAATCCTTGGTGTGCCGGCCCGGCAGCCCGGTACGCCGGCGTGGTCCGTGCTGTCGGAGCGGGTGGTCGACGGCGTGCGCCTGAAGGAAATGAGCTGGCAACTGCCCTTCGGCCCCCGCACCACGGCCTGGCTCGCGGAGCCGGAACACCACGACGGCGGCCTCCCCGGCCTGCTCTGGATGCACTGCCACGCCGGCAACAAATTCCTCGGCGCGGAGAGACTCGTGGATTGCGGCACCGAAACGGCGCCATCCGTCAGGCGCCTTCAGGAAGAACTCTACGAGGGCAAGGCCGTGGCCAATGAGCTGGCCCGTGAGGGCTTCGCGGTCCTCGTCCACGATCCCTTCGGTTGGGGAAGCAGGCGTTTCAATCTGGACCAGCCGCCTCCTCGCACCGCCGAATGGCTTTCCGCCAAGCAGGCAGTCTGGGAGGCGGAGGGAACCATAGCGGATACCGAAACCGCCTACAACGCCGCTGCGGCGTTTCACGAAAACACTGTGGCCAAGGCCGCAGGGATACTGGGGACCAGCTTTGCCGGGATGGTGGCCTCTGACGATCTGGCAGCCCTCGCGGTCCTGCGAAGCCTGCCGACCGTCGATCCGACGCGCATCGGCACCGGAGGGTTTTCCGGCGGCGGTGGGAGGGCGCTTATTCTCGCGGCCCTCGCCCCGGAGGTACGTGCGTGCGTTGTTGCCTGCATGATGACCACCTTTCGGTCCCTCTTTCCCTACTACCTCGAGCAGCATTCCTGGCTGCTCAACACTCCCGGCCTCGCCCGCACGTTCGAATGGCCCGAACTGACCACCCTCGCGGAACAGGCGAGATTCCTCGTGCAATTCGCGGCGGATGACGCACTCTTCCCCTCCGACGGAATGCGGGAGGCCGACGAGCTGCTGAAACGCCTTTTTACGGACGACCCCCGGCGGTACCAGGGGACATGGAACCCCGGTGGGCATATCTTTACGGCCGAGTTCCTCGCGGGGGCGGCTTACTTCTTCTCCTGCGAGTTGCAGGCGAGGTGAGGATCCGCCGCACCCGTTCGGGCGCAGGCACGGGAAGTGCCTGCGGAAAGACCTGAATTCACCTGAGAGAAAACGTTTTCTCGCGTAAAGTGTCAAGTAATCCCGCTTCGATGAGTAAGAACGGAAACGAATGATGGCCAACGGCAAGGTTCAGGACAGCAGTGCCCTACTGACAGAAGCCGTGGTGTCGGCACCACGCATCGCACTGGTCGGCGTACACGGGTACGGGGCGCGCCACCTGGCGAATCTGCAGCGACTGCAGCTCGACGGAAAGGTCCAGCTGGTCGCCGTCGCCGACCCGAATCCGCCGGCACCCGGAGCGCTGGATCCCTCGGTGGAAGTCTTCGGCACCCTGGACGAGCTCCTTGCCGGCGGCCCGGCCCCTGACGTCGTCATCATCGCCACTCCCATCCACACCCATGCCGGCCTCGGTATCGCTGCGCTGTCGGCAGGCGCGGACGTGTACCTGGAGAAACCGGCGACGGCGTCGCTGGAGCAGTACCGGCAACTGCTCGACGCCGCAACGGCAGCGAATCGGTCGGTCCAGATCGGGTTCCAGAGCCTGGGCTCGCATGCCCTTCCGGCTATCACGCGGTTGCTGCAGGATAGGACGATCGGCCGGATCCGTGGCATCTCCGCCACCGGCATGTGGGTACGGGACCGCACCTACTTCGGGAGGTCCCGCTGGGCAGGCAAGCGCACCCTCGATGGAATCGACGTCGTGGACGGAGTCACGACCAATTCACTGGCGCACGCCGTGGCAACGGCACTGCGCATCGCCGGCGCGCAGGGCACCGATGATGTCGCCACGGTGGAGACGGACCTCTACCACGCCCACGACATCGAAGGCGATGACACCAGCACGATCCGCGTCCGGACCTCACAGGGCGGCACCATCCTCTGCGCCTTCACGCTGTGCGCCGAAAGCCAGTCCGAACCCTTCGTCACCCTGCACGGCACCGAGGGCGATGCGGTCTTCTACTACACCTCCGATGTCCTGGAGGTCATCACTGCCGCAGGGGTGCATCAGGAAACCTTCGAGCGCACCGACCTCCTCGAGAACTTACTGGATCACCGGTCCAGCGGCGTTCCCCTGCTCAGCTCCCTGGCCGGCAGCGGTGCTTTCATGCGGGTACTCGAGGCGATCCGGACAGCCGAACCGCCCGCTGCAATCGGCTCCGCGAACGTCACCTGGACGGGTGAGGACGGAGAAGCCCGACCCATCGTCAACGGCATCGAGTCCCTGATCCGCAGAGCGACCAAGGCGCAGGCGACGTTCAGCGAGCTCGGCGCGGCATGGGCACGGCCCATCCCGCCATCCGCCGTGCTGGAGGTTGCAGGACGCGCCGTTGCCCAGCGGCAGGCCGGAGACCATGTGGCGCCGCTATCCTCGCCCCGGCCCTACCTCCATCCCGTCACCACCCCGGGCGGGGTGGTCGTCACGGACCACCTGCCGCTTGACCATGTCTGGCATCTCGGTGCGGGGGTGGCCCTCCAGGATATCGACGGCATCAATTTCTGGGGCGGTCGCACCTACCTCCGGGAAGCGCAGGGCTACGTGTGGAGGGAGGACCACGGCTCCATTCGAACCGCGGGCCTGACCCGCGACGCGTCGACGCTCGAAGAGCAACTCGAGTGGGTTGGACCGGACGGGCGGGTGCTGCTCACGGAGGACCGGCGGTGGACAGCCACCGGGCTGAGCACCACGGCCTGGCAGCTGGATCTGGAGTTCTCGCTCTCCCCCGCCGGCGGACGACCGGTGGCCCTGGGCAGCCCGGGGTCGAATGGCCGCATCCAGGAAGGGTATGGCGGCTTCTTCTGGCGCCTTCCTGCGTGCAGCGCCGTTTCCGTCCGCACTGCGCACTCCTCCGGAGAGGAAAGCGTCCACGGAAGCACAGCACCCTGGCTGGCCTGGACCGCGGACTTCGAAGGTAGGACTGCCACCCTGATCTTCATTGCCGGCCCCGATGCGACGGACCCCTGGTTCGTCCGCCACTCGGGGTACCCCGGCGTGGGGCTGTCGCTGGCGTGGGATTCCGTGGTGGAGACCCGAGCCGACATGCCGCTGACCCGTTCGGTCTCGGTTGTCGTGGCGGATGGCTCCCTGGACGATTCCGAGGTCTCCGCTCTGGTCAGCGCTGTGGAGGAAGCCCGATGAACAGCCTTCGAACCGCCAGCCCCCCGGTTCTCGATGCAGCGCGGACACCTCCCGGATCACTCCTCGATCGGGAGGAAAAGCGCCGGCGGGTCCTGGGGATCCTGGACCGTGCGGATGCCGATTCGTTGCTCCTGACGTCGCAGACAGCGCTCTCCTGGTACCTTGACGGCAGTCGCATCCACGTAAGCCTTGCGGGTGACCCGGTGGCTGCCCTGCTGGTGAATCGGGACGGCGATCACCTGGTGACCTACAACAACGAGGCGGAGCGGCTTTCACGGGAAGAGATTCCCGCCGGGGTAGCAGTGCTCGAGGTTCCCTGGTTCTCGGACCTGCGCGACGTCGCCGCCTGGTTCGGACCGGGCGCCGCTGCACCCCTGCAGGAGGATGAGGTTGCGCAGGAACTGCGGAACGCCCGCCGCTCCCTGCTTCCTGCGGAAGCCGCACGCTACGAACTGCTGGCGGGGGAGACGGCGGAAGCCTTCACCGACGTCCTGGCCGCGGCCTCCCCGTCGCTGACGGAGCTCCAACTGGTTGCCCGCCTTGCGGAGCGCATCGTCCTGCTCGGCGCTGAGCCGCTCGTGCTGCTGTGCAGCGGAGCCTCGCGCTCCGGCTTCCGGCATCCCCTGCCCACCCACTCACCCCTGGGACGCCGCGCGATGGCGGTGGTCTGCGCACGCAGGGACGGCATGATCATCAACGCCACCCGCTGGCTACGCTTTGACGCCGGGAGTCCTGACGAGCGGGATGCGGAGAAGCGGATTGCTGCCGTCGAGGCAGACCTTTTCGGCGCCACGGTGCAGGGCGCAAGCCTCAGCCGAATCCTGGCGCAACTCAAGGTTTCCTACCAACGGCACGGGTTCGGGCCGGATCAATGGAGGCTGCACCACCAGGGCGGCCCGGCCGGTTACGCTGGGCGGGATCCCCGAGTCACGGACAGTTCCGAGGACGAGGTGGCCCCGAACCAGGCGTTCACGTGGAATCCCTCGGCACCCGGGGCGAAGATCGAGGACACGGTACTGCTCGGCGATTCGGGCATGAAGGTGCTGACACTGGATCCGCGGTGGCCCTCGGTCCTGGTCAACGGAATCGCGCGCCCCGCGACGCTGGAACTCTAGCCGGCTTGCCGGAGAGTGTGTGACAGGACCCGTGGGTTTCGTCACCCACCCCCGTTGTCCCACTCCCCCGGCGGGCGATACCGCTACCGGAAGCGGAATCCGAGGCCGGGCTCACCGGTCTCGGTAAGGACGCTGTCGGTCACGGACACCGGTGACTGCCCGGCAAGCAGACCGAGGTGCGCGAACGAGGCGTCCTCGACGTCCTCCACCCAGGCGGGTTCCGCCATGGTGAGGGCCAGCTGGCCGGACAGTTCCGGTAACAGGTGCGGGGCAACCCGTACGCTGTGGGCGCGGGCGAGTTCGACGATCCGGCGGAACGGGGTGATCCCTCCCACCCGGACGATGTTCGGCTGGATGATGTCCACCGCTTCGGCAGCGATGAAGTCCCGGAACCGGTAGATCGTGTGGACATTCTCGCCCAGCGCGATGGGAACCGGGGAATGCTTGCGCAACTGGCGGTAGGCCCACAGGTCGTCGGCGCGGATCGGCTCCTCGAGCCATTCAAGGCCGAACTGCGACAGGACGTCCACGGCACGGATGGTGGCGGGAAGGTCCCAGCGCTGATTGGCGTCGATCATCAGCCGCCGGTGCGGACCGAGGACCTCCCGTACCGCAGCCACGCGGTCAACGTCTTCGGCGAGATCCGCCTTGCCCACCTTGATCTTCACGGCGTTGTTGCCCGCGGCGGTCCAGCGCCGCACCTGCGCGACGAGTTCCTCGAGGGAGTAGTGCAGGTTCACTCCGGAACCGTAGACCGTCACGGAGTCCTGCCGCTTGCCCAGCAGGTTCGCGATCGACACATTCGCCTGCCTGGCCTTCAGGTCCCAGAGGGCCAGGTCGAGGCCCGCCATGGCGATGGTGGTCAGGCCGCCGCTTCCCGCCTCGTGCAGGCGCTTCCAGAGGAGGTCCCACAGGACCTCCGGCTCAACCGTCCTGCCGATGACGAAACCGGCGATGTCGTGGTCGAGAAGCGCCTTCACCGCCTGCGGGCCGATGGTTGGCGTCCAGGCGAAGCCGAACCCGGTGCCGGCATCCGTGTGCACGGCGGTGGTGATGATGTGGTTCTCCGGGGCGTCCGCACCCCAGGGCCTGGGAAGCGGGACGGTCAGCAACCGTGTTTCGAGCCCCGTGATCACCGGACCCGTTCCACCGCCTTTCGTCGGGCTTCCTACGTCAGGACGCAACGCTGTGTCCTGGAGCGCCTGCGGAGACCACCGGGGAGTCCGCCAGTTCGGTGCGCCAACTCCGGGTGGGCCTCCAGCCGAGCAGGTCCCGGGCCTTGGCGATCGAGAAAGCCGGGCTGGAACCCGTCAGGGCAGCAGCCAACTCCTCCGACCCCGGGAGGTACTGCGGCAGGAGGTCTGCCAGCGGCTCGCTTGCCAGGGCGTCCTCGGCACCGACGAAGAACGTCTGCGCATTGGGGATGTCGTCCATCCGGTCCAGCAGGGTGATGAGGAAGTCGGCGGCATCGCGGGCATCCACATAGTTGAAGAGCGCGGGCGCTGCGAGCGTCGGATCGGCGAGTCGTTCCGCCACGGTGTGGCCCTGCTGGGTGGGTGCTCCGAGCCATTCCTCGGGTGAGATGACGAAACAGGGGCGGAACGCCGCGTAGCGCACGGAATTCCCGTTGGCCGTCGCGAACATCTGCATGACCTGTTCGGCAAGAAGCTTGGAGAGTGCGTAGGCGTTCCATGGCCGGGGTTCGGTCCGCTCATCGAGCGGAAGGGCATCCGGCAACCAGCCGGCCGGATTGCCGTATCCGAGGACGGTGGGGCTGCTCGCCGTGATGATCTTGCGGACCCCGGCTTCGGTAGCTGCGCCGAGAACCGCGAACGCGAGCTTGCTGTTCGTCTCGAAGATGACGTTCTCGGGGGCACTGAAGGGAACGGCGATCGCCGCGAGGTGGATGACGGCATCGGGGGCGTGTCCCGAGATCACCCGGAACGCTTCACCGGGAGCGGTGAGGTCCACGGCGTCCTGCACCACGCCCGCCGGGAACTGATCCGCCTCCACGATCTGTCGGTCGACGGAAACCACGGTCAATCCCGAGGCGGCCAGCCCGGCCACCACGCTGCGCCCCAGCCTGCCCGAGCCTCCGGTTACAAGTACTTTGCTCATCGTTCTGGATTCCTTCGTCTGGTGGTGGCGGGATCAGGCACGCTGTTGTTCGGTGCGCCCCAACTCGACGCCGAGCAACAGGTCCCTGATGAGAACCGGTGCCCCTGTCCGCAGGGACTCGTTTCCAGCGATTCCGACAGCGACGGACCGCACGCCGTCGAGGTAGCCGGAGGGCCGTCCCAGCGGATCGTCGCCCGGCCCGTTGAAGAGGTCCGACAGCAGGAGCGTGTCACCGCCGCCGTGGGCACCCGCCCCGTTGACGATGGGGACCTCGTAGGCAGGTTCCCAGTGGCGCTGCGCCACGAGCCGTTCGCCGTTCCGGCGGATGGCGTCGTCCTCTTCCACAGGCGTGGCACTGGGGTCGACGACGGTCTTGCGGTCAGTGCTGCTCTCCACGGCAGCGCGTTCAACCACCTCGAGCTCGAGACGGCCCTCCGTTCCATTGACCGCAACGCGGTAGCCCTCCCACGGGCTGTGGGCATTGAGGGAGTAGCTGAGGGTCGGCCCGCCGTCGTAATCGACCACCAAAGCGAGGTTGTCCTCAATGGTGATCCCGTCCGTGAAGACGTCCTGATCACGGCGGTACCCGTCGAAGTGCTCGTTGTCGTAGTACAGGGCCTTCAAACGCTCATCATCACGGAGGTCGAGCGAAAAATTGTCCTTCGCCTCGCCGTCGTGCGTTCCGCGGTCGGGCCGCGACCCCAGCCCCCGGCCCGCGGCGTTCTCTCCGCCATAGAAGCGAAGGCCCCCCGACGCGTAGACGCGGGTCGGAGAGTCATTGATCCACCAGTTCACCAGGTCGAAATGGTGGGACGCCTTATGGATCAGCAGCCCACCGGACTTTGCTTTTTCCCTGTGCCACCGGCGGAAGTAGTCCGCTCCGTGGACGGTATCGAGCATCCACGTGAAGTCGATCGATGTCACGGTGCCGATCGTCCCGCTCTGAATCAGGTCCTTCAGCGCACTGTTGCGCGGCGAATATCGGTAATTGAAGGTGACGATTACATTCTTGCCGGTTTCGGCAACAGCTTCATTGATGCGGCGACACCCCTCGGCATCGATCGTCAGGGGCTTTTCGACGACGACGTCCGCTCCTGCATGGAGCGCCTCCACGATATAGTCCGCATGGGTGAAATCGGGGGTTGTCACGATCACGCGCTGGATGTTCTGCTCGGTGATGAACGCCGTCAGGGCGGCTGGATCAAAAGCAACCGGTGGTTCCGATCCTTCCTGGGCTCCCGCCAGCTCGACTGCGAGGTTCTGGTAGTACTGCACACGTCCGGGATTCACATCGCTCAGGCCTGCGAGCTCCGCTGAGTCCGAGTGGTCGGTGAGGATGGCCCGGATGTACATTTCCGAGCGGGCGCCGGTGCCCACCAGCGCGAAGCGCGTGCGGTCGGACGCGGTGTTCCCAGTTAGGCCCTCGGCAACTCGGTCGGTGTCTGGCGTGGTGGTGATCGTGTCGACGATGTCCATGCGAAGAGGGCATCCTTTCAGGGGATGAATGATCTGCGGCCCGGCTACCCGCAACGGGTGTCGGCAAGAACGAGAAAACGTTTTCTCATTGGCGTTATATGCTTTGTATCAAATCTGAGGCAACTCCGTCAACGTTTTGTCGATCGCCGAGGGGCTCAAAGGGAGGCAAGCGATGCAGAAGAGAGCTGTTGCCCGCCGCGTCGGAATCGCCGACGTCGCAGCACAGGCAGGAGTGTCCCTCGCTACGGTCTCGCGTGTCATGAACGGCAGCTTCACTGTGGATCCAACGATCGCGGCTCGAGTGCGTTCAGTTGCGGGGGAATTGAAGTACCAGGCCAACCCCGTAGGCCGCAGCCTTGCACGCGGAAAGACGGAGACCATCGGCATTCTGGTCCCGGATCTCGCCAACCCGATGTTTCAGGCGGTCCTGCACGGCCTGAGCAGCGCGGCGGCCGAGGACGGATACCGAGTACTCATCGCGGACTCCTCAGAGACATCGAGCGAGGAGAGCATCCTGGCCGCGGAAGCGAGGCGGAGGGGTGACGGGGTAGTGCTGTGCGCACCCCGCATGAATGAAGCGGAGCTCAATGAACTCGCTCCCAGCCTCCAGCCGATGGTGCTGATCAACAGGAACGCCTCTGACGGAACTCCGAGCTTGTCCGTTGACTATGCGCAGGGAATACAGGAGCTGGCGGAGCACCTGGTGGAGCTGGGGCACCGCCGCCTCCTCTTCCTTTCCGGACCCGAAACCAGTGCGTCCAACCGCCTCCGGCTCCTGGGGCTCGACTCGTTTCGCGCCTCCCATCCTGCTGTGGAGGTCTCCCTGGAACAGTGCGGCTTCAGCTTCGCCTCGGGGTACGACGCCGCGTCCCTGGTTGTCGCCAGCGGGGCCACCGGTGTGATGGCTTTCAATGACCTTGTGGCCATGGGACTGCTGAGCGGACTTCATGAACAGGGCGTCAGCGTTCCGCAGGACCTGTCCGTCACAGGCTTCGACGATATTCCTTTTGCCGCCTATACCTCTCCGCCGTTGACCACCGCGGCCGTGCCGCTGACGATGCTCGGCGAGCAGGCCTGGCACCGCCTTCACCAGCTTCTACAGGGTAGCGTCCCGGAAGAACCTGAAACCATATTCAGGACAGAGATCCAGGTCCGGGGAAGCACCGGACCTGCACGCTCCCTGCCCGCCATGTGACGGCGGGCGCGTCTGGAGCCTCAGGCGTCCTTGTCGGGCAGCCTCTGCCCGTAGCGCGGCTCTTCGTCCGGGTCGGCTCGTGTAGCACCGGGTTGCGCATTTTTCGCCGAACCGGCTTCCGCCGCAGGCCTGTCGGGTTTGGCCGACGACCGATTGACGCCGGAGCCCTTGCCCAGGTGCTCGGCGTTGGGAGTTTCAGCCATCATGAGCATTGCGCAGATCACCAGCGAGGTGATGAAGGCGATGCCCCCGGCCGTCAGCCCCAGGTCCAGCCGGAACTCCTTGCTGCCGCCGCCTGTCGCGAAGATCGCCGTCGCTCCACCGGCCACGAGGCCGAGCACCGCTGAAAACAGGAGCGGTCCCTTGATGCCGTAGCGCATCCTGCCCTGCGTGGGTTTCCCCGGTTGGCTCTTGGCCACGTGCATTCCTTCCGGTGGTGCTTTTCTCGATCGCTTCTCCAGTTTCTACAACTGGTAGAACAGCCCTTCCTAGTTTACGGCGTCGCCCGGTGCCGGCGCACCGTATTCGCTGGCGGCAGATGCGCCGGTGCGACGCTCGGCACCGGTGACCATCCAGCCGTCGTTCCGCACGCGCCAGCCCAGGGTGAGCGCCCGGGCTGCCATGTAGCCGAGGCCGAACGCTGTCCACAGCCAGGCGATCCCCGCATTGCCGGTGAGGTTCGCGCTGTAGACCGCAGCAAGCAGCGGAAGGTAGACCACGAGGTTGACGACGCCGGCGAGCGCCAGATACCGTGCGTCCCCTGCCCCGATGAGGACGCCGTCGAGCACGAAGACAAGCCCGCACACGGGCTGAGAAACGGCCAGGATCCACAGGCCCGCGGCGAATGCGGACTGGACACTCTGGTCGGTGGTGAAGATCCAGCCGGCGAATGGCGCGGCAAGGGCGAGCAGGGCTCCGGTTCCGGCTCCGAAACCGAGACCCCACACCACCATGCGCCGGGTCAGCGCACGGGCCAGCGGCTTGTTGCCTGAGCCCAGCTCCTTCCCGATGAGGGCCTGCGCGGCGATGGCGAGCGCGTCGAGGGCGAAGGCGAGGAAGGTGAAGACGGTCATGACGAGCTGGTGTGCAGCGAGGGACAGCGGACCCTGGTCCGTCGCGACGAACACTGTGGCGAGGATCGCGAAGCGCAGGCTCGCCGTGCGGAGCATCAACCATGACCCCACCGACGCCGTCGTGCGGATACCCCGCAGCGAGGGGCGCAGCGGAACCGCGGATGCACGGAGCCCCCTGACCAGGATCACCAGATACACCACCGCCATGCCCCACTGCGTGATACTGGTGCCGAGGGCGGACCCTGCCACTGACATCCCTGCCCCGTAAACGAGGAGATAGTTCAGCGCGATGTTGACTCCGAACCCCACACCCGCGACTACCAGCGGGGTGGTGGTGTCCTGCAGTCCGCGGAGGACACCGGTTGCTGCGAGCACCACGAGCATGGCGGTGAGGCCCGGCATCGAGTAGCGCAGGTAGTCGACGGCGAACGCGTGCACTTCTCCGTCGGCTCCCATGGCTGACGCAAGCGCGGGCGCGCTGATCCACCCGGCCACCGACAGCCCGACACCCAGGGCCAGTGCCAGACCGACGCCGTCACGACCGGCGGCAAGTGCCTGCGGGAGCCGGTTGGCACCGAGCAGCCGCGCGACAGCCGGAGTGGTGGCGTAGGCAAGGAACACCATGAGTCCGACGGCGGTCTGCAGCACCGTCGCGGCGAGACCCACACCGGCAAGTTCCTCTACCCCCAGGTGGCCCACGATCGCGGAGTCCGCCAACAGGAACAGCGGCTCTGCGATCAAGGCGCCGAAGGCGGGCACGGCAAGCCGGAGGATGGTACGGCTGAGGTGCCGGCTTCCCAGCGCAGTATCGCTCACAGCTTCACCCTATAAGCCGGTAACGGGCTGGGCGGGCCAGGGGAATCGTTTAAGCTGGAAGAACCTGCCCGTCCGGGCGTCAACTTCAGGGGGGCCCATGAAAACCGGTGTGAAGCACTATCTCGCCGCCGGCCTTCTCCTGTTCATCAGCACGCTCTTCGTGCCCCAGGCCGTGTCGGATTTCGCACGATCCGCGTCCTCCGGCCAGCTGGCCCCGTCGGGGACCGCCCTGATGTTTGCGATCGGCATGGTGCTCATCCTCACTGCCGCCGGCCTGTTGGCGAGGGGCTACTGGCTGATGCACCAGGGCAGCGCGCGCGTCCCGAGCAGCGAGGACGATCCGGACGAGCCGCTCCTACGCCCCGGCTACGGACCAGCGCCGGAGGAGCAAAAGACGTGGCGGGAGAATCCCCTGCAATACCCGCACGACGACGGCGGCAACCGGGCCTAGCTTCCCGGTATGCAACACCCGCAAACTCCCGATCCCGGCGGACCAGTGGCCGGCAGCCCGGCCCGCGGGTGAGCGTCAGCCCAGGGTTGCGGCGAGCAATCAGCCCAGGGTTGCGGCGAGCTCACGGCACGCGGTTTCGCAGCGGCGGCATGCTTCGGCGCGAGTCTCACCGAGGTTCTTGACATATACCCCCTGGGGGTATAGTTTCGGATCCTCCGGAGGAAGGTTTTGACATGACACACCATGCAGCTGGACCCCACACAACACCACCACCTCAGCACGAGGACCAGCATGGGCCGGCGGATGAGCGGACCCACGGCCAGGCCATGCCGGAGGATGCCCCCCATTCCGCACTGGGAGCCCAGCACCACCCTGTGGATGATGAGCACCAGGTCCATGGCCAGGGCCAGCACGCCGGCCACTCGACGGCGATGTTCAAGGACAGGTTCTGGATCAGCCTGGCCCTGGCCATCCCCGTGGTCGCCTTCAGCCCCATGTTCACCATGCTCCTTGGCTACATGCCGCCGGAGTTCCCCGGCTCTGCCTGGATTTCCCCGATCCTGGGAACCATCATCTTCGTCTACGGCGGCATGCCGTTCCTCAAGGGCGGGCTCACTGAGCTGAAGTCCCGGCAACCGGGCATGATGCTGCTGATTGCCATGGCGATCACCGTGGCCTTCCTCGCCTCCTGGGTGACGACCCTGGGGATCGGGGGCTTCGACCTGGACTTCTGGTGGGAGCTCGCCCTGCTGGTGGTCATCATGCTGCTGGGCCACTGGATGGAAATGCGGGCCCTCGGTTCGGCGGCCGGCGCCCTTGACGCCCTGGCCGCCCTCCTGCCCGACGAGGCTGAAAAAATCACCGACAGCGGCGTCGAGACGGTACCGGTCAGCTCGCTCGCCGCCGGGGATGTGGTGCTGGTCCGCTCCGGCGCCCGCGTCCCGGCCGACGGCACCATCACCGAAGGGACAGCCGAGTTCGACGAAGCAATGATCACCGGGGAGTCCCGGCCCGTATCCCGGACGGCCGGGGAGACAGTGGTTGCCGGTACCGTGGCCACCGACAACGCGGTTCGCGTGAAAGTGACCGCCGTCGGATCGGATACCACCCTGGCCGGCATCCAGCGCCTCGTCGCCGAAGCCCAGGCCTCCTCCTCCAAGGCGCAGGCCCTGGCCGACCGGGCGGCTGCCCTGCTCTTCTACTTCGCCCTGGGCGCCGGCATCATCACTTTCATCGCCTGGCTGGTACTGGGAAGCCCGAACGATGCGGTGATCCGCACCGTCACCGTCCTGGTCATCGCCTGCCCCCACGCCCTGGGCCTGGCCATTCCCCTCGTCATCGCGATCTCCACCGAACGCGCAGCCAAGGCCGGGGTCCTCATCAAGAACCGGATCGCCCTGGAACGCATGCGCACCATCGACGTCGTCCTGTTCGACAAGACCGGCACCCTCACCGAGGGCAAGCACGCCGTCACCGCCGTCACCACCATTGAAGGAACCAGTGAGGCCGAGCTGTTGGCCTTGGCCGCAGCAGCCGAATCCGACAGCGAACACCCCGTCGCCCGCGCCATCGTCACCGCCGCGCGGGAGAACCCCGAGGCGGCAGCCCTTTCCTACACCGGCACCGACTTCTCCTCACTGACCGGACGCGGGGTGCGGGCCGCTGTGCAGGGCAGGGACATCGCCGTCGGCGGGCCGAATCTGCTGAAAGAACTAGGGCTCAGCACCCCTGCCGCCATCTCCGGGACAGTCCAGGAATGGGTAGGGCGCGGAGCGTCGGTACTCCACATCGTCCGCGAAGGGCAGATTGTCGGCGCGGTTCGCCTTGAGGACCGGGTGCGGGAGGAATCCCGGGACGCTGTGAAAGCCCTGCAGGCACGCGGCGTGAAGGTCGCCATGATTACCGGCGACGCACGCCAGGTCGCGGACGTCGTCGGCCGTGAACTCGGCCTCGACGAAGTGTTCGCCGACGTCCTGCCCCAGGACAAGGACACGAAGGTATCCGAGCTGCAGTCCCGCGGCCTGAAAGTCGCCATGGTCGGCGACGGCGTCAACGACGCACCCGCCCTGGCGCGGGCCGAGGTGGGCATCGCGATCGGTGCAGGCACCGACGTCGCCATGGAATCCGCCGGTGTGGTCCTTGCCGGAAATGACCCGCGGTCCGTCCTGGCGATGATCGACCTGTCCAGGGCGAGCTACCGCAAAATGATCCAGAACCTCATCTGGGCCACCGGGTACAACGTCCTGGCCGTCCCCCTCGCCGCCGGCGTCCTCGCATTCGCCGGGATCCTGCTCTCCCCGGCCGTGGGCGCAGTCCTGATGAGCATCTCCACGATCGTCGTCGCCCTGAACGCGCAATTGCTCCGCCGGATCGACCTCGACCCCGAAAGAATCAGCACCACGTGAACGCAGCGGGCGGGATCCGCGATTGGGACGGACCACAGCATCTCGCTAGGCTTGAAGGAAGAGGTAGGGACGATGGAGAGGATCCCGGCGGTGACCAGGGGTAGCACAGACCGCGCAGCCCTCAAGATGCCGCGCGCCGTCCTGACGCTCCTCGGCCTGATGTTCGTAATTTCCGGGATCCTCGCCATGCACGTGTGGATGGGAGGGCATGGGTCCACCAGCCATCATCTGGCCGACCCACCCGCGTCCAGCAGCGTGGCCGTGCTGGCTACCCCAGCGACGACGTCAGCGCATGCTGATGCGATCCCACATGCGTATCCTGGCCACCTTGCCGGTAAGGCAACTGCGGTAATCACGCAGGGCGTCATGGCTGCAACCACCCTCGCGGATGCCCCCGTGGAGCACACCATGGCTGCAGAGTGTGCCGGGGGCTGTAACGCGGATGACATGTCCCTGGGGATGTGCGTGCTGGCCCTGATCCTGATGGGCGCCCTGCTTCTATTGACCCCCGTCGGCCGGACCCTCACAACGACACTCCTTAGACGCGGTCCACCCGCCGTGAGCTGGAAGTTCCTCCCCTCCCCTACTCCTTCACTGACTTACCTCTGCGTCAGCCGCACCTAGAATACGGACCCCCATTTCTGCGGGGTACTCATCGCATGCCGGGCATCTGCCCCCGGCTGCGCGTATTACGGCCCCTTCGACGGGCCGGTAGCTGATACCAGCAATCAATCATTGAAGGATGGCACCACCATGAAGCGCTACCTCTCCCTTCCCGTACTGAGCCTTGCCGCCGTGATCACTCTTGCCGGGTGTAGCACCGATAGTGGAACAACGTCGGCTCCGGCCGTCAGCGCGACGGCCGGCACAAGCGGGAGTCCCGCCACGACCGAAGCCCAAACCGATACCGCTGTTTCGATGGAGCACAATGACGCAGATGTGATGTTCGCGCAGATGATGATTCCGCACCACCAGCAAGCGGTGGCGATGAGCGACATTCTGCTCGAGAAGGACGACATCAGCCCCGAGGTCACAGACCTCGCGACCAGAATCAAGGACGCCCAGGGACCCGAGATCGAGACCATGACCAGCTGGCTCGAAGCCTGGGACGAGCCCATGGAAGCGAGTGGTGGTATGGAAAGCCACAGCATGGGTGACACGGGCAGCATGGACGGAATGATGAGCGACGACCAGATGGCCGAGCTCGAAGCGGCTGAAGGCGACGAGGCATCACGCCTGTTCCTCGAGTCCATGACCGCCCACCACGAGGGTGCAGTCAGCATGGCCCAGGATGAGATCGACGACGGCCAGAATCCCGAAGCACTTGAACTCGCCGAAACCATCGTGGAGACACAGCAAGCCGAGATCCAGGAGATGGAAGCGCTGCTCACCGAGCTGTGACCGGCCAGCAGACTCTCCGTACAGCCGCCTGGGCGGGGCCGCACCGGTCCCGCCCAGGTACTTCGCACCCCTCCATCCTGTTCAGAAAGATCAGCCCGCCATGCCTCCTCGCTGGAACGTCCCCAACCCCGACCGAGCGTCTACCAGAAGCTCCTCCACCCGCACCACCCGAAGCCGCACCGCGCGAAAGCTCGTGGTTCTCGCAGTGGGCTCCGCGTTGCTGACCGCCTGCTCCGCGACCACACCGAGCACCGTCGAACCACCAGCCGCCCCTACTTCGAGTGATTACCCGACCGGACATATCCACGGCATGAGCGTGGACCCCGGAACCAACCGGGTCCTGCTGGCCACGCACGACGGCCTGTTCGATGTCTCCCGGAAACCGGCGGTCAAGATCGGTCCCACGATCGATCTGATGGGTTTCACTACCGCCGGCGACGGGACCCTGTTCGCTTCGGGGCACCCCGGTCCAGGAACGAACCTGCCAGATCCCGTGGGACTCATCCAGTCCAGCGACGCCGGGCAAACCTGGGAACCAGTGTCCCGGCAAGGCGAATCCGACTTCCACGCATTGGCGGCGACCAGTGACGGGCTCGTAGGTCACGACGGAAGGCTCCTTACTTCAACCGACGGGGAGCGCTGGGAACCCGCAACCAGCTATATTCCTGCCCATAACCTCGCGGGGGCATCCTCCGGAGGCGTGGTTCTCGCGACAACGGAAGACGGTCTCCGCCGGTCCACGGACAGTGGACGGACCTGGGCCGACGTCACCGGAAGCCCGTTACTGATGTTCACGACATTCAGCGGCGATGACGCTGTTGGGATCACCCCCGACGGCCGGATCCACACCAGCAACGACGCCGGCATTTCCTGGCAGGCACGCGGCACCATCGAAGGCGACCCGGCGGCAATCGCCGCCACCAGCACCAACGACGGAACCGTGCGGGTGTGGGTCGCCACCGGAACAGGTGTACGGGTCTCCACCGATAACGGCCAATCCTTCGGCGATCTGGCTGCCGGCACCTGAGGGACTTTCCACCCTGAGCATCCTCGGACGCGCGTCTAGCGCCCCGACGCCACGCCGGTGGTGGGATTCCCGGTGAGTGTTCCGGTCTGGAAAGTTTGGGTGCACTGGGTGGTGGTGGCGCAGGCTTGGGCTGTCGTGGGATAGCCCAGGACACCGTTCTCCGCACCCGCGGCTCGGTAGGTGGTGCGTATAGGCCCGGTGACAGTGGGGTGTGCGTCGGTTTTCGCGGACCAGAGGATCTCACCATTCTGGAAGGACTGGTAACAGCCGTTATCGCGCAGCCCGCAAATCTCGATGTTGGTGGGGTACCCCAGAACCCCGTTCTCGGCCCCTGCGGCCCGGTAGGCGTTGCGGATTCCGCCGCTGCGGCTGATCACCGCACCGGTAGTAGCGGACCAGAGGATTTCACCGCGCTGGAAGGACTGGTAGCAGCCGCCGTCTTTGAGGCCGCAAATCTCAGGGCTTCTCGGGTAGCCGAGAAGACCGTTCTCGGCTCCGGAGGCCCGGTAGGCGTTGCGGATTCCGCCGCTGCGGCTGATGTGAGCGCCGGTCGTGGCGGACCACAAAATCTCCCCATTCTGGAAGGACTGGGAACAACCGCCCTCGCGCAGCCCGCAGATCTCGGCGCTGGTGGGATATCCGAGAATACCGTTCTCAGCACCCGCGGCACGATAGGTCAGGCGGATCCCACCACTACGGCTGATCTGTGCCCCGGTAGTGGCCGACCAAAGAATCTCACCATTCTGGAAGGACTGGGAACAACCGCCCTCGCGCAGCCCGCAGATCTCGGCGCTGGTGGGATATCCGAGAATACCGTTCTCAGCACCCGCGGCACGATAGGTCAGGCGGATCCCACCACTACGGCTGATCTGTGCCCCGGTAGTGGCCGACCAAAGAATCTCACCATTCTGGAAAGACTGGTAGCAGCCGTTATCCCGGATACCGCAGATTTCACGGTAGGTGGGGTAACCCAGGGGCCCGTTCTGCGCACCGGAGTTCAGCCACGCCGTGCGGACAGCACCATTGACACTTGCCACGGCACCAGTGCCGGTCGACCACACCACTGCACCATTGGCATAGCTCCGATAGCAGCCATCATCCTTCAACCCGCAAATGACCTCCGAGACCGGGTCCCCCACAGCCGGCACCAACTTGGCAGCAGCATCAATGAAGGGCTCAGCCACCGCTGCCTGCGACAACGGCACTGGAGCCGGAGCCGTGGTCGACGGTCCGTTGATCGTGACGCTTGCGCTCGTGCTGCCGATGGAGTCGATGCGCACCGTCGTTCCGCGAGCGGTGCGGAACGTCGAGCCCTGCTGCCAGGCGTGGTTCTGGTTGTAGTACCCGGTGAACGGGTAGCTCGAAGGGGTCAATGCCAGGGACGCGGCGTCCGGCCAGTCCCCGCGCGCATCCTCCTTATGAATCATCACACCACGGTTATTGTTGATTGCGCCGCCGTCGTTCGCACCGACGGGTGTGCGGAACTCGAGGTAGTAGGTTTCCCTGGTTGCGGGGTCCACGAACTTCACTGCCCGCCGGGCCGCGGTTCCCGCCCAGGGCTGGAGGGTGAAGGATTTTGAGCCTTCGACCACACCTGCATCAAGGATTTCATCCCCGCGGCCGAATCCTCCGTATTCCCAGAGGTAGGCGTTGATCGGCGGCGTGGTGTACTGGGCCAGGCCCATCAGGTCCATGGTGTCGCCGTAGCCCCTCGAGTCGCAGGCCGAGTCGCCCCAAGTGCCATCTGGAGACTCGACATCAGCGCTTCCATTGGAGCACTGCAAGCTGTTGGCGTGGTTCAAACCGAGCACGTGCCCGAATTCGTGGCTGATTACATTGTTGGTGAACCCGGAGGGGACCGGCATGATGACCCGGCCGCTGTTGAAGCCGTCCATGAAACCGCCGCCGAGCACTCCGCCGGCGAATTGCGACACCGGAACATAAACGACCATCGCGTCATTCGGTGTAGCCGTCCACTGCATTCGGGCGGTGATTTTGGCCATGAGGTCGTAGTACTGGTCAGTGCTGTTCGCCGTGATCGTCACATCCCGGTACTCGTCAGTGATTTGCATGCCGAGGCGGTCGTTCGAGGCGGCCCGCCAGTACTTGTTGGACGCGGTGATCGATGCCCGTGCTTGATCGAGTTGGAAATCGGAGATCCGACTGTTCGGGGACCCCGAAAGGACCACGGTGACAAGCGTGACGTTGAAAGTTCCACTGCGCTGGCCGAACGCGGCGGCAGATCCATCGGGGCCACCAAACGGGATCTTCACCGAGTCCGACGGCGCCGCCAGGTGCTCTCCCAGGATCGGGTTGAAACCGGGCTGACCCATGGGGTCCGCCACCGGCTCCACGGTGACCGTGCTGCCCTTCGTGCCCGGCTCCGGGGAAGGCACAACCGGCGTCGGAGTGCTCTTCGCTTCGCTCGGAACTGCCGCTGGACTGCCCGGCGGGACGGCGGCCGGCTCACTCGGTGGAGCTGCGGGAGGAAGGAACGGCTCGGTCGCAGCGTCGGTTGCGGATGATGACGGAGCTACGGTCGGCACCGGCGACTCGAGCGATGCTGCCACTGCGGGCATGGCACTACTCAGGAGTGCGAAGGACAGGACAGCCGAAAGAAGAAGTCGTGACGGGGAAGCAAGGAACAAGAGTTTCTCCAACGGGACATGGCGTGAACCCAGGCGAGTGAAATCCCGAGAAGACTACAGTCCTGTTACGGATGTGAAAGGAGTTCCTAAGGTGAATGAGCAATCCTAGGGCTTTCTTGTGCCTATCCTTCGCATTCGCCGATGCGACCTCAGTAATGAGCAAGTTCGTGGTGAACCGTTCCTCGGCCGGGGTGGGGCGCAACCACTGCTCGATTTCGGAGTTCATTAGTGCGTAGATATGCACGTATCATGGGTGAACTCGTTACTGTGTCAGATGGGCCCATCATGCTTTCTGTTCTGCGTCGCTCCGCGTATCGCAATCTCTTCACGGCTCAGGTCGTTGCCCTGCTGGGGACTGGCCTACTCACCGTCGCATTGGGCCTGCTGGCATTCGACCTTGCCGGAGGGCGTGCCGGCGCGGTGCTCGGCACGGCTCTGACGGTCAAGATGATCGCGTACGTATTCGTCGCGCCCGTCATGGCAGCGCTTGTTGAACGCCTGCCACGAAAAGGTGTTCTCGTTGGTGCGGATCTGGTGCGTGCGGGGATTGCGTTGAGCCTGCCGTTCATCGATCAGGTGTGGCAGATCTATGTGCTGGTATTCATTCTGCAGTCAGCGTCCGCGACTTTCACCCCGGCCTTCCAGTCGCTGATTCCGGTAGTGCTGCCGGATGAAAAGGACTACACGAAGGCGCTCTCACTCTCGCGGCTCGCGTACGACCTTGAATCACTTGTCAGCCCGCTTCTGGCGGCAGCCTTGCTGGCCGTGGTGTCGTATACCAACCTGTTCGTCGGCACGATGGCGGGCTTCCTCGTGTCCGCGGCGATGGTCCTGGCTACCAGCTTGCCCGTGATTCCGGCCTCTCAAAATCCGGGATCCCTGATGCACCGCACAACCCTCGGTACCCGTATCTTCCTGCGCGAACCAACCCTGCGCGGGCTCATGGCCCTGAATCTCGTGGTGGCCACGGCTACAGCCCTCGTCCTGGTCAATACCGTCGTCTATGCACGCTCCCTCTTCAATGGATCAAACATCGACGTCGCTATCGCCCTGGCGTTCTACGGTGCCGGGTCCATGATCGTCGCGTTCATCACGCCTCGGATCCTCGAGCACACCCCCGACCGGACCTTCATGCTTGTTGGCGGCGCACTCGTGCCCGTGGGACTCCTCGGTGCGGCCGTCATCGCCGCAACGGATAGCTCCTGGGCACTGCTCCTGGGCCTCTGGGTCGTCCTCGGCATCGGAACCTCGATGATCAGCACCCCGTCCTCGCGTCTTCTGCGCCGGGTCGCCACCGACACCACGCGAAGCTACCTCTTCACCGCGCAATTCTCGCTGTCCCACGCCTGTTTCATGCTCACCTACCCCGTCGCCGGGTGGGTAGGAGCCGCAGCAGGCCAAACTGCAGCGGCCCTCGTCCTCGGCGGGCTCGCCCTTGCCGGAACCATCGCGGCCCTCATCATGTGGCCCTCGACGAAGGCCCTTCGGCCGGCTGAAGCACCAGTGGCACCCCGGAGTGCGAGCCGCGAACGGTAACGTAGTGATTCCATGAAGGATCGGTACGGGAAGTGGTCAGCATCAGCGAACAACGCAACGCCCGAACCGCCGCGTCCCGTCCAACCACGCCTTCGGGCGGCTCGGCCGGCGGGCCCAGCTTCGTTCACCCGATCGAACCGGACAGCCAGCGCCTTGAGGCCGGCGCGGCGACCTTCAGAATGCTCGCTGATCCCACCCGGCTACACATCCTCTGGCTCCTCACCCAGGGACCGGCCGACGTCGGAACCCTCGTCACTGCGACCGGAGCCAATCGCACCGCTGTCAGCCAGCACTTGGCTAAACTCCGGCTCTCAAATCTGGTATCCACGCGCAAAGTAGCACGCAATATCGTCTACAGCATTATCGACGGACACCTCACCCGCCTCATCCTCGAGGGCGTCAATCACGCGGATCACCGCGTCACCGGCGAACCTACCCACGACTGAATTTTGGGGAACTGATCCGGCTTGCGCCCGAGGGAGGTACTTCTTGTAGAGTGTTCCTTGTGAGGCCCTGACCGGCTCGGGCGTTTTCCCCCATTTCTCCCGCCCGGTCAGGGCCTCCTTTCTGTTCTTGGCCCCTCTAGACCGGCCAGCTCGTTGGCAAGATTCGCGCGGGCAGCATCAAGCCACAACCGCTGCGCGCGCTGCGTGCGATACAGCGGATCGACTCCCAGCAACCTCCGGACGACGCCGGCGCGTCCTGTGATGAAGTCGGCGTCAGGCACGGAAGCGTATTCCTCCCGGACGGCGGCGACATACCGCGCGTAGTCCGCGGGCAAACCTCCGAGCACCGCGAGATCGGCGTCGCACAGCAGTGCACCCGCGCGGTCGTCCGTGGAAGGTGAATGGGAGATGGTCAGGAGGACAAGACGCTGGACTTCGGCGGTATCGTCGGCGGGAAGGCCGCCAAGGAGCTCCCCCGCGAGCGCTGCGGAATTGCGTTCATCACCCGCCACCCCCTGGTACACCGCGTCGTGGAACCACGCAGCCAGCTGCACCGAGCGACGGATGGCGGCGTCGTCGTCGTCGTCGAACAAGGTGTCGAGCGCCTCGAGGACCGCGAGCAGGTGCGCGTAGGTGTGGTATTTGCGGTGCGGCTCGCCCCACCGGCCCAGGAGTTCCTCACCGACCTGCCCAGCACCGGGCAGGTCGGTGAACGCTTCATTCCACCGCAGGAGGAGGGTGCGCCGGAGACGCCCGGGCCGCCGCCGGGCGGGGACCCGCAACCCGCTGGCAACAAGCAGGCGCACCAGGTCCCCTCCCTCCACCTCCTTGGCGCCGCGCCGGACAAGATCGCGGTAGCGGCGGGCCGGGACGTCATAGTGGTCCAGGTCGAAGGCCCTCGGCCCTATGCCCGCCGCCGAGGCGAACGAGTGGAGTTCCTCGAGGGAGGAATCCGAGACGAGGTGGGAGAACACCGTTCCGTGGGCAGGCCAGCGCGGGGGGTCGATGAAAACGGCCATGCCCGCGGTTTAGGCGGCGGCCACCTATATACAGGCAAGGGTGCGTGTGCCATTCTTCCTAAAGGCACCAACCAACCTCACGAATCCGGACTTCATCGGGGCAGTCATGAGCACTCCTGGAACGAGCACCACCCTCCTTGCCATCGGCACCAAGAAAGGATTGTGGCTCGCCACCAGCAACGACCGGCAGTCCTGGACCCTTTCCGAGCCGAAATTTCCGATGCAGGAGGTGCCCAGCATCGGCATCGATACCCGCGGCGGTCGGACGCGCATTCTGGTCGGCAGCATGTCCTGGCATTGGGGCCCCTGCATCGTGCACTCCGACGACCTCGGTGAAACCTGGACGGAGCCACAGGAGGGCGGCATCAGGTTCGATGCCGGGGACGACGCCGCGCTTGCACGCGTCTGGCAGATCCAGCCCGACGCCGAGAGCCGCCCTGGGGTTGTCTGGGCCGGCTGCGAGCCTATCTCCGTGTGGAAATCGACCGACGGCGGCGAACACTTCGATCTGAACCGGGGCCTGTGGGACCACCCCCACCGCTCCGAGTGGGGTGCCGGTTTCGGGGGTGCCGCGGCCCATACCGTATTGCCCAGTCCGGCCGACGATACCGTCCATGCAGCCATGAGCACCGGCGGCGTCTACCGCTCGCTCGACGGCGGTGCTTCCTGGGAGCCGCGCAACAGTGGTATCTCGGCCTATTTCCTGCCCGATCCCCAGCCCGAATTCGGGCAGTGCGTCCACAAGGTGGCTCGGGATGCCGAAAATCCCGACCGCCTGTACGCGCAGAACCACCATGGGGTCTACGTGTCCCAGGACTCCGGTGATACCTGGCAGTCCATTGCGGACGGGCTCCCCTCCGACTTCGGCTTCGTGATGCTTACCCACCCCCGCCGCGGCGGGACCGCCTGGGTGATTCCGCTGAAGGCCGACGGCGAACGCTTCCCTCCCGACGGCAAGCTCGCGGTCCACAGGACCGACGACGCCGGCACCACCTGGCAGCAACTGGACCACGGCCTTCCGCCCCTTGAATACAACGCGGTGCTGCGCGACGCCGCCTGCGTCGATACTGCCGAGCCGGCCGGCGTCTATTTCGGCACGCGGGGTGGAAGCGTGTACGCGAGTCCCGACGAGGGTGCCACGTTCACCGAGGTGGCCTCCCATCTGCCGGACGTGCTCACGGTGCGCGCCGCCGTCGTCGCCGGGTAGCGCCCGATGACCGACGGCGCTGTCACCGTATTGATTCCCACCCTGCTGCGGCGGTTCCTGGAAGGCCGAAGCGAGATCCCCGTGGAAGTCAGTGGACCCACCACCGTGGGACACCTGCTCAATAGGGTCGGAGACGGCAAACCCTTGCTGAGCCAGCGGATCCGTGATGAGACAGGGAGCTTGCGCCGCTACGTCAATATCTATGTGGACGGCGAGGACGTGCGCGGACTGGACATGCTCGACACCCCCGTGAATCCCGGCGCCACCGTGATGATTATCCAGTCGGTGGCGGGCGGGTAGATTGGGGCGATGAAACCAGAAAACACCCCCTTTGATCCTGATCATCCGGGTGTGCAGTCCGAAGCTGCGCTGAACTCCCTTATCCGGCGCGTCGAGGCGGAAATAGCGGAGTTGCACTTCGAGAGTTTCTCCAACAACGAAGCCATATCCCTCGGGATGCGCCTCGTGGAACTGGGTACCGACAGTGCGCTGCCCATCGCCGTCGACATCAGGCGGTCCGACCATGTGCTTTTCCATGCCGCCCTCGACGGCGCAACCCCTGACAACGACCTCTGGCTCAGGGCCAAGAGCCGCACGGCAGCAAGGTATGCAATACCCTCACTCCTCGTGGGACTCCGTGCGCGGCGGGGAGGCGGACGCGCCGAGGACAATCCGCTGTTCGACACAGCGATCTATGCAGCACACGGCGGCTCGTTTCCCTTCTACATCCGTGGCGCAGGCCCGGTGGCCACGGTGACCGTTTCCGGACTGCCGCAGCTTCAGGATCACAACCTGGTGGTCGAGGCATTGAGGCTCCACAAGCTCGCCGCAGGTTAAGCGCATGATTTTCTGGATATCGGCAGTTGAGGTCCGGAAGACACCTCCGCGCTTTATGATGAGTTTCATCGCACGGTCTCACGCCCTAAGGATTTCCCAACCGCGAGTTGGTTTAGTAGGTGCAGGCGGTCTCTCACAGGTGAGCGCCAGGACATTGGCGGGGTACAACGTCTTTCTTCTCCTTCGCGGGGAAGTTTATGGAGATCGTAATGACAAAGTTTTGGCCGTTTACCGGCACTCGAAAAGCCGCATGGAACAGTCGGGTTGCCGCACGATCAGGCCTCGGCGTGTTCATTGTTCTCGCCGCGGTCTCCACCTCCGGCTACCAGAGCCCAGGATCAACGCCGCAGTTGCACAGTGTAGGCAGCGCCTCAACCGGGGCCAATGCGCGTTCCGGTATCGACAAGGCCCCCTCATCGGACCTCGCAGGACGCGGCCTTCTTGCGCCACGCGGTACGTTGGCGGGCGCTTCTGATCCCACGAACCCATTCGGTGAGGACTCCGAGCCACCGAAGGCCACGCCAACGGAGAACCGTTTCGAGATCGTCCGGGCTCGAGATGCCCATACCCTCCTTGCCAACTCGTCCACGGAATTCCTGCAGGTTGAGAGGCCGGCCGCCGGCACGCTGGTGGCGCCGCTTCGGCAGCTCAACCCGAGCTCATCCTTCGGTCTCCGCACCAATCCCCTCGACGGTTCCCCTGGGGAATTCCACTGGGGCCTGGATTTCGCTGCATCCTGCGGAACAACTGTTTTTTCCGCCGATGCTGGAGTTGTCACTTCAGTGGGGTGGCACGCGGGGGGTGGAGGCAACCGCATCGAGCTGGACCACGGAAATGGGTTGGTGACCACCTACAACCACCTGGAGAGCATCTCGGTCAAGAAAGGCGATGCGGTGAATGTGAGCACCGCCATCGCCAAGGTCGGAACCACCGGTTCCTCCACCGGATGCCATCTCCACTTCGAAACAATCCTGGACGGCACTTATGCCGACCCGGAAAACTGGAGGCTCGTACCCGTCGGGGAGCAGAACTACCGGCCCGGTCCCGTCGTCGCCGACTATGCTCCCGGGTTCGCCCCAAGACCGGAACTCGTACCCGTCTTGGCGCCGGTATTCAACAACCGCTTCGACAACCCGGCGGTCCGCCGGCCCGCCCCGCCCGCCGAGGTAGTTCAGGCCGGCCCGCTTTCGCCGATGCCGGCGCCGAGACCGACAACGCTGAAGGACCTGACGCCACCGCAGGCCCCTTCCTTCGAGGAGAAGCGGAACCCCGGATCTTTGTCGGCGACAGCCCCCTCCCCGCTGCAGAAACCCGTCTTCGCTCCGAAACCTTCCGAGTCACCGGCGTCCCCCTTTTCACCGTCCACACCCGACGCGCAGAAACCGTCCTCACCGTCCACACCCGCCGCGCAGAAACCGTCCTCACCGTCCACACCCGCCGCGCAGAAACCGTCCTCACCGTCCACAC
>NZ_JADOUU010000023.1:0-30096 GCF_015751955.1 Arthrobacter sp. CAN_A214 | reverse complement strand
ACCGGGACGGAGGCGACCACCGACACCACTCTCGAACTCAGCGCCTAACAACTAAAAGGATCACCGACCGCTACACCAACACCCGGGACTTGACCCGTTCCGGCCATAACGCGGCGAAAGACTCCTTCAACGCAAGTTCATACCACTCATTATCCTGATCGCCGGTCGAATCAGAGCACGAGACGATGTTGATTGCGATGGCTTCCCTGTAGTCGAGCCGTGTGAAGACCTCATCCACGGAGGACACGCGCGAGTCGGCAATAGTGGCCTGTAGTGCCTTGCCGGCAAAGGTGCGGAAAGGCCTGCGTTCCCAGCTCTCCCCTCGCTGCAAAGGGTGAAGTTATGCTCGGTTGCGTGTGTTTGGTGGGCCGCGGGTTCCGGCTCCGTACGTGAGGTGCAATCCTTGGGCAGATGGATCTTTGATACGTCCAGCGTCGGAGGAATTAACAAGGTAGGCGCAGTACTCGGAAAGGTAAGCTCACGGCCTATCGCCGGGGATACATCAATGACGATAAACTACGCACAGCCGCCGGGAAGCTGGCAAGCGGGTACAGGAACTACTTGCAGAGATTCACTCCGCAACTATCCTGCAGGCCCAGCGTACGCCGATCCACTGTGGTCGTGTCCGCGAGGGCGGTTTTGCCTTGGGTTGGATGTTGATAGTAGGTAATGCCCGCACCTGCGCTTATTCTCGGCATCCGCGGCGCCACCACAGCGCGCCCCACGCGACCACAGTCCCCACGAGGGCACCGAGACCGTTGGCTATGACGTCGTACGGGGTAGCAAAACGCTGGGGGAGCAGCACGAGCTGCGTCAGTTCGATCAGCATCGACAGGCCCAGGCCCATCAAAGGCCCGAGCCAGCGCCAGCCGCGTGACGCCAGGATGAACCAAAACAGGCCGAACGGAACGAACATGGCGATGTTCGCCGTGAACTCCACCAGGCCGTAGTCGATAAAGGTGGGGAGGCCGTGCCGGTGGAGGAAACGGAGCCCGCGGTACAGGATGCCCGCGGATCCGCTGTCCACCGGCGTCCGCTTGAAGACGACAAGTGCCACGCAAGCCAACCAAACAGCGCACAGCATACCGGTCACCGTTCGATACCTGCGCGAGGGCAAGGGGGCGATGGTCAGAGTGGTCCTCCGGCGGAAGCGATGAAAGCGGAACCTCCATTATGCGGCAGGATCCGTATCGGGCCAGGGTCCGGCGGGTCCTACGGAGTAAGCGGAAACCGCGGGGTTGAAATTCACCCTGGCCGGTGAAGCGGCCTTGGGGCATGGTTCAGGTTAGCGGCCTCGTACTATTGGGGCAGTATCGGTCTCACAACATGGGGAATCATATTGCCGTCAGCACGAAAATCGAAGCTCCGAGCGTTCGTCTCGAAACGGCTCAATCCCATTGCGGCTACCTGTTTCGGGCTCGGCGTCATCCTTGGCATCACCGGTCTCTATCTGAACCAGCAGGACGTCCTCCAGGCAAACGCGGAGGCTGCGCGCACCTACCAGTCCAGCCCGGTGTTGCCGCCGACCACAGCGCCCACAGAGAGCCCCGACCCGACGCCCGAGGCAACGCCCGGACTCGTCGCGGCTGAATCACAAGCGCTCTTCATCGGCGACTCATTCACCGAAGGTTTCGGGACAACAACCCCCTCCGAGGAAGGCTTCGCCCGAGTCCTCTCCCGTGCCCGGAACTGGGATGCGGTGGTAGATGGAATGGGCTCGACCGGCTTCACCTCTGGGAGTGGCATGGATGACGCCGACGGGAATGAGTACCGGGCACGCATCGCCGAGCACGCGGACAACGCAGACCTGGACCCGGCCGTTGTCGTTCTCCAGGGCGGCCTCGACGACCCCAGCGCACTGAGTGTTCCGACAATCAACGCCATCAGCGCGACAGTGGAAGCCGCTACTGCGGCATGGCCTCATGCACGAATAGTCGTGATCGGCCCCGTCGCGCCCTACCCGGCAAGCGAAACGCTCCTGGAAGGGACAGCGGTAACCCGAACCGGCGCTACCGTGGCCGACGCGGAGTTCATTGACCCAGCGCCGTGGTTCACCCCGGAGAACAGCGAAGGCTACGACGCCGGGGACGGCTACCACCTCACCACTGACGGCCACGCTTTCCTTGCCGAGAAGGTCAACGAAGCCCTGGTCAGCTCCGGGATCTAGGTTTACACGGCGCCGAGGGAGGTCAGGGGCCATCCCCACGACGGTTCAGGCCGGCGTCGTCTTCATCGCCGGGAGCAGGCGGACCCGCGAGTTCGCCAGGTGGGTGCGCATGGCGGCCGCCGCGCTCTGGGGGTCCTCGCGGTCGATGGCGTCGGCGATAGTGCGGTGTTCCTCGATGACGCGGTCGAAATGCTGCCGCTGGGCCGTGGTGTCCGGCTGCATGAGCCGGGTTTGCGGCATTGAGATCATGGTCGGACCGAGGGACGTCAGCAGGTCCAGGTAGAAGCGGTTGTTGGAGGCGATGGTGATGTTCCGGTGGAAAGAGAAATCGGCCTCCACCGCGTTGCTGGGCAGGTCCCTCGCGCGAATGAACTCTCCGAGGGCCCGGTCGATGGCGGCGAGTTGGGTAGGGGTGCGGCGACGTGCCGCGAGCGCCGCCGCCTCGACCTCCGTGCCGAGTCGAAAGTCCAGCAGGTCAAGCCGATCCTGGAAGGTCCGGACGTTCTCCGGGTCGGCTGCGAAGGCCTGCGTGCTGGGGCGGGTGAGCACGTAGGTGCCTTTGCCCCGGTAGGTTTCGACCAGCCCGGCTGCGTGGAGCCGCGAGATCGCCTCCCTTACCACCGTGCGGCTCACGGAGAATTGCTCCTCCAGGGCGCTCTCCGCCGGCAGCTTGTCGCCGGGCCGGATATCGCCGTCGATGATCTGCTGGCGGATGTTCTCGACGACGGTGGCCGTCAGGCTGCTCATCTGCTGCCGAACTCCACGGTGTCGGTGGTCCAGGCGAGGGCCTGGTCACTGAGGGTGAAGCCGAGGCCGGGGCGGTTGGGGACGATCATCCTGCCATCGCGGGTTTCGAGGCGCTCGTTGAAGAGCGGGTTGAGCCATTCAAAGTGCTCCACCCACGGTTCCCTCGGGTACGCGGCTGCCAGGTGCAGGTGGATCTCCATCGCGAAGTGCGGGGCGAGCTGGAGCCCGGCCTGGTCGGCCAGGGCGGCGAGGCGGAGGAACGGGGTGATGCCGCCGATCCGTGGAGCGTCCGGCTGGATGATGTCGACGGACCGGTTGTTGATCAGGCTGATATGTTCGCTCACGCTGGAGAGCATCTCTCCGGTGGCGATCGAGGTGTCCAGCGCCTGGGCGAGCTGTGCGTGGCCTTCGGCGTCGTAGGCGTCGAGGGGTTCCTCGATCCAGACGAGGTTGAACTGCTCCAGTGCGCGTCCCATCCGCATGGCCGTGGGCCGGTCCCACTGCTGGTTGGCGTCCACCATGAACGGGACGTCCGGGCCGAGGTGCTCGCGCAACGCCGACACGCGGGCCAGGTCCACCCGCGAGTCCGGGTGCCCCACCTTGATCTTGATCCCGCCGATGCCCTCGGCGAGTGACTGCGACGCCCGCTCCTTGACCTCTTCGACCGGCGCCTGAAGGAAGCCACCGGAGGTGTTGTACGTCTGGACCGAGTCGCGGTACGCACCCAGCAGCTTGGACAACGGAAGGGCGGCGCGCTTGGCCTTGAGGTCATACAGGGCGATGTCGAGTGCGGCAATCGCCTGGGTGGCGACGCCGCTGCGCCCCACGGAGGCGCCGGCCCAGAGGAGTTTCTGGTAGATCCGGCCGATGTCGCTGGGGTCCTCGCCCAGCAGGTTACCGGCTACCTCCTTGGCATGGGCGTACTGCGCCGGCCCGCCGGCCCGCTTGGAGTAGCTGAACCCGATACCGGAGTGGCCGCCGTCGGTAGTGATCTCCCCGAAGAGGAACACGATCTCCGTCATCGGCTTCTGCCGGCCGGTGAGTACCTTTGCATCACTGATCGGCGTGTCCAGCGGCAGGGTCAGGGTGGAGAGCTTTACGTGCCGGATGCGGTCGGTGGTGGCTTCTCCTCCCGATAGTGCCGCGAGGGGATCAGTTGCGAGGAGGATGTCAGTCATCACGGGCCTTGGGTTAGGAAGTGGAATATCCTGAGAATACAAGTTGCTAACTTGTATTACAAGTACTAGGTCCTACTTACCGGCGACCGGTTCCACCACGGGTGTTTCGAGGGCTCCGTCGGCCAGGAACTTCCGGAGGTTGGCCAGGGTCAGTGCTGCCATGGCAGCGCGCGTTTCGTGCGTCGCACTGCCGACGTGGGGTAGCAGGACAACGTTGTCCAGCTCCCGCAGCTTTTGCGGGACCGCCGGTTCCTCGGCGAAGACGTCCAACCCGGCGCCGGCGATGGCGCCGGATGCCAGGGCGTCGACGAGGGCTGCCTCGTCGACCAGGCTGCCCCGGGCCACATTGACGAGGTAGCCTTCGGGCCCGAGCTGTTCCAGGACGGCCGCATCAATAATGTGCCGTGATTCATCGCCGCCCGCGGCCACGACGATCAGCACGTCCGAACGCCGTGCGAGCTCCTGCAGCGAGGACACGTACTCGTAGGGGGAGCCTCCCACCTCGCGGCGGTTGTGGTAGGCAATGGTGCAGTTGAACGCTTCGAGCCGGCGCGCAATGACCGTGCCGATCCGGCCGAGCCCCACGATGCCCACGGCCCGATTGCTGGCCTGCCTGGTCAGGGGAAAGTTGCCCTTCGCCTCCCAGTGCCCCCGGCGCACGTAGCGGTCCGCCGCACTGATGCGGCGCAGGACATCGAGGTACAGAGCGAGTGCGGTGTCCGCCACGCAGTCATTGAGTACGTCGGGGGTGTTGCTCACGCCGATCCCCCGCTCCGCTGCCTGCTCCACATCCGTGGTCTCGTAGCCGACGCCGAAGCTGACCACGGCGCGGAGATTCGGCAGCGCCCGCATCAGCCCGGTTCCCACGCCGACGCGCCCGGAGGCGACGGCGACGGTGAACTCCGCACCGCGTTCCGCGAGGAAGCGCGCCTGTTCGTCGGTGTCCGAAGGTAACTGGACGGCGTCGTGATCCTGGTCGAGCACGTCTCCCACCGCGGGCATCAGCGGCCCGACCTTCAGAACCGCGTGCTTGGTCGTATCCCCGGGCGAAGTGAAGCTCATTGAGTGTTTCCTCCTGGAACGGTAGTGCCGTTGATGGTGCGTGCTGCTTTCACGGAGACTCTGAATGATGTCAGAGTCCGGTCGAAGAACCCCTGCAGATGCGCGCGGAGCAGTTCCGCGGCCTGGTCGCCGTCGCCGCTCGATGCGGCTTTCAGGATGGCCGAGTGTTCCTGCCATTCGGTCTGCCAGGTGGGGGAACCTTCCCAGCCGATCACGCTGATCAGGGCTGCCCGGTCCCGCAGGTTCTCGAGGATGTCGATGAGGATAGGGTTCCCGCACCCCGCGTACAGCTCGGAATGGAGCCGGCGGTTCAGGAGGCTCAGCGTGCCCCGGTCATCGGCCAGTGCTGCCTCTTTCGACTGGGCAAGGAGTTCCGCGGCCGTCGTCAGGCTTTGTCTGCTGCCCTTGTTCACCGAACGCCGGACCCCCTCCGGTTCCAGGAGCAGGCGCACTTCGTAGACCGAGCGGATGAAGTCCTCATCCACGGTGGTCACCGACGCGCCCCTATAGGGGACGAAGGTCACCAAACCGGACTGCGAAAGAACCTTCAGCGCCTCCCGCACGGGAGTCTTGGAAACCCCCATCGCCCGGGCCAGCTCCGCTTCCACCAGTGCCTGTCCAGGCACCAGCCGCCGCGTGAGGATGGCGCTGCGGATCTCGGCAATCACCTGATCGATGCGTGACTGCGGCGCATCGAGCCTGCGGGCAATCATGCCCGTGCTTTCGGTCACGGAGGCAGCTCCTTCGACGGGTAAATGGTTTCCGGGCCATCCTACCGTTGACCCGGCATCTCTTGATATCTACTATATGAGATATTAGAGCGCTCGCACTCCTCCCTGGAAGAAGGTTCATCGTGGAATTCCCTCAGCTGCGCGACGCCATGGCCGGAATCGTCGCCATCCCGGTCACCCCCTTTGCCCCAAACGGCGCCATCGACGGACCTGCGTATCGGGCGGTTCTGAACCACATGGTCGATCACGGAATCAAGGTGGTCACCCCCAACGGGAACACCAGCGAGTACTACGCCCTGAGCCCGGCTGAAACCCGCGAAGTGCTGGATGCCACCGTCGACGCCGTAGGAATCACGGCGGTGATCGTGGCAGGTGTCGGCGGATCCCTTCCCCAGGCGGTCGAGGCCGCCGAACATGCTCGGGCGGCGGGCGCGCACGCCATTATGATCCACCAGCCCGTTCACCCCTCCGTGAGCCGTTCCGGCTGGGTGGATTACCAGGCGGAGATTGCCGCCGCAGTTCCGGAACTGGGGGTGGTCATCTACCTGCGCAACCCCACCATCGAAGGAAGCGACATCGGGGAACTCGCAGGCCGGGCCCCGAACCTCGTCGCCGTCAAGTACGCGGTTCCCGACCCCGTTCGTTTCGCGACGGTGATGCAGGGCTGCCAAGCCCAGAACATCGTGTGGATTGCAGGACTCGCGGAGTCTTCGGCGCCGGGCTACTTCGCCTACGGTGCCACCGGGTTCACCTCCGGCCTCGTCAACCTCGCCCCGGAACTGTCCCTGGATCTGCTGGACGCCCTTCGGAGCGGCGACCGGGAGAAAGTGATGGGAATCTGGGCCACCATCCGCCCCTTCGAGGAACTGCGTGCCCGTAACAACTCGGAGCACAACGTCAGTGTGGTCAAGGAAGCCCTCGCGCAGCTTGGCCTGTGCAGCCGGGACGTCCGGCCTCCGATCTCCACCCTCAATGACGATGACCGCGCAACTGTCACAGGATTCCTCGGCGCGCTGGTCGGGGGCCGGGATCTGGCCAGGGCCGCATCGTGACCTTTCGGATGGCTGTCCATGCCGCTCAGGGCATTCTCGCGGTTGCCGAGAACCGGACGCCGCAGTGGCCGGTCCGGTTCCCTGCGGAGCAGTCGGTAGGGAAGGGCTGAGGCGCGCTCCGGGGGTACGAGGAGGACGGGGCAGCTGGTTGCAGACCTGGCAGCTGATACCGATCACCGAACGAGGCAGGGCTTCTTCGGGTCGAAGCTCCAGTTCGGCACGAGGTACTGCATGGTGACGGCGTCATCCCGGGCGCCGAGGCCGTGTTCGAGGTAGAGCTCGTGTGCTGCCTGGAGCGCATCGCGGTCGAGGTCGATGCCCAGACCGGCTCGCTGCGGCACGGTAATGTGCCCATCCTCGATCTTCAGCGGATCCTTGGTCAGCGGTTGACCGTCCTGCCAGATCCAGTGTGTGTCCAGGGCGGTGATGTCCCCAGGGGCCGCTGCCCCGACATGGGTGAACATGGCCAGCGAGATGTCGAAGTGGTTGTTCGAGTGCGATCCCCAGGTCAGCCCGAAGTCGTTGCACAGCTGCGCGACCCGCACCGAGCCCTGCATCGTCCAGAAGTGGGGATCGGCCAGCGGGATGTCCACGGCGTTGGAGCGGATGGCGTGCGCCATCTGCCGCCAGTCGGTCGCCACCATGTTCGTCGCCGTCCGAAGCCCTGTTGCCCGCTTGAACTCGGCCATGGTCTCCCGCCCGGAGAATCCACCTTCGGCGCCGCATGGATCTTCGGCGTAGGCGAGGACGGAGTGCAGGTCGGAGCACAGCTCGATGGCTTCCTTCAGCAGCCATCCGCCGTTGGGGTCCAGGGTGATGCGGGCGTTGGGGAACCGTGCCGAGAGGGCCCGGACCGCCTCGACCTCCTCAGCGCCGCTCAGGACGCCACCCTTGAGCTTGAAGTCCTGAAAGCCGTACCGGTCCTGGGCCGCTTCGGCCAGGGCGACGATCGCCTCCGGAGTCATCGCTTCCTCCCGGCGGAGCCTGCCCCAGGCATCCGAGGTGTCATCACCGCTGAGGTAGGGGAGGTCGGTGCGCTTCCGGTCGGCCACGTAGAACAGGTAGCCGAGCATCTGGACCCGCTCGCGCTGCTGGCCTTCACCCAGCAGTTCCGCGACGGGAACGCCCAGGTGCTGGCCCATCAGGTCAAGGAGGGCCGACTCGAGGGCGGTGACGGCATGGATGGTCGTGCGGAGATCGAAGGTCTGCGCGCCACGGCCTCCGGAGTCGCGGTCGGCGAAACGTTCCGACACCTGCCGCAGCAGTTGGCGGTACAGCGCGATCGGCTGGCCCGTCAGCAGTTTGCCGGCTTCCTCGATGGTGGTCCGGATGGCTTCCCCACCCGGCACCTCGCCGAGCCCGGTTCTGCCTTCACTGTCGGTGATGATGGCGATGTTGCGGGTGAAGAACGGGCCATGGGCGCCGCTGAGGTTCAGCAGCATGCTGTCATGGCCGGCAACCGGGACAGCCTCGATGGAGACGATCGTCGGAGTGGAACTCATCGGTCGGTCTCGGGCGTGACGGTTCCGTTGACGCGGCGGCTGAGGTGCCAGGGGTTGGCGTCCTGGAGGGGTGCGGGCAGGAGTCCGTCGGGGATGTTCTGGTAGCTGACGGGGCGCTGGAATCGGGTGATGGCCAGGGTTCCCACGGAGGTGGTGCGGGAATCGGAGGTGGCGGGGAACGGGCCGCCGTGCACCATTGCGTGGCCCACTTCGACGCCGGTGGGCCAGCTGTTGAACAGGATCCTGCCGACCTTGCGCTCCAGGACCGGAAGCAGGGGTGCAAGGGCGGCGTGGTCGGTCGGGGTGCCGTGGATGGTGGCGGTGAGTTGACCTTCGAGGCTTTCCGCGGCGCTGGTGAGGTCCCCAGCCGTGGTGTAGCGGATGAAGACACCGGCAGCGCCGAACACCTCTTCCTGGAGGGCAGGGTTCTTCTCGAAGGATTCCACGCTGGTGCTGAAAACGGCCGGCGCGGGCGCGTTCTCGGTGGTACCCGGCTGTCCCTGGGCCAGGGCGGTCACGGTGGGGTCCTCACGGAGCCGGGTAATGCCGGCGATGCAGGCCTCGGCGATGCCGGGGGTGAGCATGGTGGCCCCGGGGGTGCCCTTGAGGATGTTGTCCGCGGCGTTGATGAACGCATCGCCCTGGGCGCCGGTGGGCACGAAGATCAGTCCGGGGTTGGTGCAGAACTGCCCCGCCCCCATGGTCAGTGATCCCACGAAGTCGGCGGCGAGTTTGTCCACGTCGCCCTCAAGGGCTCCGGGCAGGACGAAGACCGGGTTGATGGAGGACATTTCCGCGTAGACCGGAATGGGTTCCGGGCGTGCCGCGGCGGTGGCCATCAGGGCGAGGCCGCCGCTGCGTGAGCCGGTGAAGCCCACGGCCTTGATGCGGGGATCGGCGACGAGTGCCTGCCCGATGGAGCGGCCGGCTCCGAACACCAGGGAGAACACTCCGGCGGGCAACGCGCTGTCCTGGACGGCCTGGGTGATGGCCTGGCCGACGAGCTCGGCGGTTCCAGGGTGGGCGTTGTGGGCCTTGACGATCACCGGGCAGCCCGCGGCCAGGGCCGAGGCGGTGTCACCGCCGCCGGTGGAGAAGGCCAGGGGAAAGTTGCTGGCACCGAAGACCGCGACAGGCCCGAGGGCGATATGGCGTTGGCGGATGTCCAGGCGGGGGAGGGGCGCGCGGTCCGGCTGGGCCGGATCGATGCGGGCCTCGACATGGTCACCCTGGCGGACGACGGCGGCGAAGAGCCGCAGCTGTCCCACGGTGCGGGCGCGCTCGCCCTCGATGCGCCCGGCGGGCAGCGCTGTTTCCAGTACGGCGCGTTCTGTCAGGGCCGAGCCCAGGGCATCGATGTTGTCGGCGATCCGCTCCAGGAAATCGGCGCGCTCGGTGGGTGTCGTCGCCCGGTAGGTATCGAAGGCCGCCTCGGCGGCCTTCGTCGCCGTCGTGAGCTGGTCCTCATCGATCAGGGCGATGGCGGGTTCGAGCTTCTCGTTGGTCGCGGGGTTGATCGCGTACACGCTCGCGGCGTTGCCCGCGGTGGGCTCGCCGGCAAGAATGGACCGGCCGGTCACGGCTGGGGTGAAGGTGGTGGTCATGAGAATGCTCCTAGCTGATCTTCTTGATCAGAGTGGATAGTTCGAAAAGGTCTGCTTCGGTGAGGTTCTGCAGGGGTGGCCGCACCGAACCGCCATTGCGGCCCACGGCGTCGAGGCCGGCCTTGATGATGGACACCCCGTAGCCTTTCACGCGGTCGCGGATGTCCAGGTAGGGGATGACGAAGTTGTTGAGTTTTTCGTACACGGCGGTGCGGTCCTGGGCAATGACGTCCTTGTAGAACCCGAGGGCGAATTCGGGAACGAAGTTGAACATGGCGGAGGAGTAGGTGCTGACGCCGAGCTGCAGCAGCGGCAGGGCGAAGGTTTCGGCGGTCGGCAGGCCGCCGATGTAGGCCAGACGGTCGCCAACCCGGGCGTAGATGCGGGTCATCTGCTCGATGTTGCCGATGCCGTCCTTGAAGCCGATGAGGTTGGGGTTGCGGTCCGCGAGAATGGCCACCGACCGGTCGTTGAGCACGGCGTTCGCCCGGCTGTACACGATGACGCCGAGGTTGGTGGCCGCGCAGACGGCGCTGACGTGTTCGATCAGGCCTTCCTGGTCGGCTTCCGTGAGGTAGGGCGGCAGGAGCAGGACGCCGTCGGCTCCGGCTGCTTCGGCCGCGCGGGCCTGTTCCATGGCGGTGAACGTGCCGCCGGTGGCGGGGGCGATGACGGGGACCTTGCCGCCGATCTCGTCGACGGCCACCCGGACGACCCGGTCGATCTCGGCGGTGGTCAGGGAAAAGCCTTCACCGGTGCCGCCGGCAGCGAACAGGCCGGCGACGTCGTAGCTCGCCTGCCACGCGAGGTGGTTCCGGTAGCGGCCCTCATCGAACTGCAGCGTCTCGTCGAAGTGGGTCACAGGGAAGGAGAGCAGACCCGATTTGACGCGCTGCGCCAGCTCGGAGGGATTCAGGTGGGCCACGGGTAGGTCCTTCGGTAGGGCGGCACGGAGAGGATGCTCCGGGATTCCGATATGCACCCAGCCTAGGAAAGGAGCCCATGCTTGTCTAAGACTGTTTTTGAATGATTCGATACCCTGACGGTATCAACCGCTCACTGGAAAGAGTCGGTTATCGTTTCCAGAACGCGGTGAAGCGCGGGATTTCTGGAGTCCTTGAGCCAGATGGCAAAAAGCTCGACCGGATCCGTGCCGAAGCCCGAAATTTCTGCGAAGTGCACTCCGGGGATACCCAGCACTGTTGCGGAATGGGGAACCAGGGCTATTCCGCGGTTGGCCGCCACGAGCGAGACCATGGTGAGGATCTGCGCGACCGTATGGACGTAGTGAAGCTCGCCCACCGGCGCGAGGCGCACGATGAGATCGTAGAAGTATCTCGCCTGGGTAGGGGAATGCATGATGATGGGCTCGCTGCGCAGATCGCCGATCGCCAGCGGACGGCCGATCGAAGCCAGCCGGTGGTTCTCAGGAAGGGCGGCCACGAGGGGTTCCCGGTAGAGCAGCCGCGAGCTGAAGACGTCCTGGTCGAAGGGCGGGCGGGCCAGGCCGAGGTCGATGTCTCCCTCGAGAAGGGCATCGATCTGCTCGCGGGTCACCATTTCGCGCAGCTCCACGCCCACCTCCGGGAGGTCGGTGGAGATTTCGTTGAGCAGGGCCCCCAGGATGCCGAACGTCGACGCTGCGGTGAATCCGATGCGGATGGAACCTGCCGAGCCGCGGGAGATGCGCCGGGCAAGATCCGGTGCGCGCTCGGCCAGGGCCAGCAGGCGCCTCGCTTCTCCCAGGAACGCAGTGCCGGCGGCGGTGAGGGTGACTCCGCGGTTGTCCCGCTCGAACAGCTGGACTTCGATGGCCTTTTCGAGCTTCTGGATCTGGCGGCTGAGCGGCGGCTGGGTCATTCGTAGGCGCTCGGCGGCTCGCCCGAAGTGCAGTTCCTCGGCCACGGCAACGAAACCACGCAGCTGGTCGAGGGAATACATCATACCCAGAGGGTATCACCCTATACTTTATTGGGTTTAGACAAGCATGACGGGTGTTCCTAAGCTCTTACTAGCGCCTGGGTGATCACCATCACAATGCTCCGGCGCCGACCAGCATTCATCAAAGGAGATCCATGTTCAATCCGAAGTCCGCCACCCGTTCCACGTCCATTCTGAGTGTTGCGGCTGTCTTCGCGCTCACCCTCTCGGCCTGTGGCGGCAATGTGGCCAACTCGGGCGGCAGTGAGGACGGCAGCGATTTCCCATCGGGGCCCGTCACCCTGACCATCGGGCAGGATCCCGGCGGAAGCACCGACCTGATCGGCCGAGCCATCGCGGAAAATGCGTCCGAGCCTCTCGGGGTTCCCATTCCCGTGGTCAACAAGCCCGGAGCAAACGGCGCACTGGCCACCCAGGAGGTCGCCAACGCCACCCCTGACGGGCAGACCCTGATTCTGCTCAACGCCTCGCTGATCGCCATCACCCCTCTGGCGGTGGGTGAGGACGAGGCCGTCACCCTGGATGATCTGGAGATCATCACCGGGATCTCCCAGGACGACTACGTGCTCGTGGCCAACGCCGAATCCGAATACAAGACGGTCGAAGACATCGTCGCGGCCGACAAGTCCTTCAACTTCGCCACGACGGGCGTCGGTACGGGCAGCCAGCTTGCCCAGGCCCTGCTGTTCAAGCAGGCAGGAGTCGAGGGAACCGATGTCCCCTTCGACGGTGGGTCACCGGCGATGACGGCGCTCCTCGGCAACCAGGTCGACTTCGCCACGATCCAGCTGGGCGAGGCCATGCCGCAGATCGAAGCAGGCACGCTGACGCCGATCGTCACCTTTTCGGAGGAACGCAACCAGTACCTGCCGGACGTCCCCACGGCCGTTGAGGGCGGATATGACGTTCCCGTATCGCAATTCCGTGCCGTGGCGGCCCCCAAGGGTACCCCCGAACCTGTCCTCGAGGAGCTCCGCACGGCCATCTCGGCCGCCTTCGAGACCGAGGAGTACAAGGAGTTCAACGAGAGCAACCTGTTCACCCCCCACGAGGTCGATGGAGCCCAGGTCACCGAGGAATGGGAAGCCAACGCCGCTAAGTACAAGGAGCTGGTGGAGAAGTACGAGATCGACCTCGGCGGCGAGCAGTGACGACCCCTTTCCACGCGGACCGCCGGGCAACCGGCGGTTCGCACCCCGCCCCTGCCGGCGACAGCCCTGTTGCCGAGCCGGGGACGGACCTCGTCGACGAGCTGACGCCCGAGGATCTCGCCGCGCAGTGGGAGGAGGAGAAGCCCCCTGCTGCGGGGCCCCTGGCCAATCTCACTTCCGCTCTGGTGGCCGGCGCCATCGGCGTCGCGGGTCTTCTCGGTTCCCTCCAGCTCGGACTCGGTTCCCCGGCCGACCCGCAGGCCGGGCTCTGGCCCTTTCTCATCAGTGTCCTGATCGTGGTCCTCGCCGTTGCGCTCGCCCTGTTCGGGCGGAACATCCTCGATGCGCAGAAGTTCTCCCGCTCCAGCCTGCAGGTCCTCGCAGGGCTCGTCAGCCTCATCGGATTCACCCTCCTCATCGGAACGATCGGCTTCGAGATCCCGGCACTGCTCCTGACCATCATCTGGCTACGGTTCCTGGGCCGTGAGACCTGGCGGATGACGGCACTGCTGAGCGTCGCCATCACCGCCGCGTTCTACCTCCTGTTCGTCTCCGCGCTCAACGTGCCCATCCCGCATCTGTTCTAGGGAACCCCATGGAATTTTTTGAACCGGTCCTGAACGGCTTCGGCGTCGTCCTGGAACCCACCAACCTGCTGTACTGCCTCCTCGGCGTCGTCATCGGCATGCTGATCGGCGTGCTGCCCGGCCTCGGACCAGCGGCGACGATCGCCATCCTGCTGCCCCTGACCTACGGGGTGGAACCCGTGACGGCGATCATCATGCTGTCCGGGATCTTCTACGGCGCACAGTACGGCGGCACCATCACCTCGGTCCTGTTGCGACTGCCGGGAGAAGCCTCCTCCGTGGTCACGGTGTTCGACGGCTACGCGCTGACGAAACAGGGGAAGGCGGGCACCGCCCTCGGCATTGCCGCCATCGGCTCCTTCATCGGTGGGACCGTGTCCATCATCGGCCTGACCTTCCTGGCTCCGCTGGTGGCCGGCTTCGCGCTGGATTTCGGGCCACCCGAGTACACCGCGCTGGCCCTGCTCGGCATCCTGCTGGTAGCCACCGTCAGCAACGGAGGCCGCCTGAAGGCCCTTATCGCCGCAGCAATCGGTCTCCTCCTCGCCACGGTCGGCCGTGACGGGTTCACGGGAGAGTCACGCTTCACCCTGGGCAACCTGTCCCTGGCCGACGGGCTGGATTTCGTTCCTATCGCCATGGGCATCTTCGGGCTCGGGGAGATCCTCTACAACCTCGAGGAACGTCACAACAAGGTCCAGGCCCCCTCGAAGGTCGCCAATGTCTGGCCCTCGGGCAAGGACATGAAACAGGCCTCGGGCGCCATCGGCCGCGGCTCGGTCCTGGGGTTCTTCCTCGGGATCCTTCCCGGCGGCGGCGCGACGCTTTCCTCCCTCGCTGCGTACGCGATGGAGAAGAAGCGGGCCAAGGACCCGTCCCGCTTCGGCCGCGGCGCGATCGAGGGCGTCGCCGCTCCGGAATCAGCGAACAATGCCGCAGCGACGTCGTCCTTCATTCCACTGCTGACCCTCGGCATCCCTGCCAACGCCACCATGGCCATCATCTTCGGTGCACTCCTGATCCAGGGCGTGACGCCTGGACCGCAACTCGTGCAGAACGATCCTGAACTGTTCTGGGGCGTCGTCAACTCGATGTACATCGGCAACATCCTGCTGCTGATCATGAGCATTCCTCTGGTGGGCGTCTTCGTCCGCATCCTCCGGGTGCGGCCCGCGATCCTCGCCCCGGTGACCGTGCTGATCACGCTGATCGGTGTCTACACCATCAACAACAGCGTCTTCGATATCTGGCTCGTCATCTTCTTCGGCGTCTTCGGGTACCTGATGAAGAAGTTCGGTTATGAACCGGGTCCGCTGGTCCTGGCCTTCGTGCTCGGAGCGCTGCTCGAGGAGAGCCTGCGCCGCTCGCTCCTGCTTTTCGGCGGCGATGCAACCCAGTTCGCACAGCGGCCCATCACGGCCGTCCTGCTGTTCGTCTTCCTCGTCGTCATCATCCTGCCGTTCATCCAGAAGGCACTCAAGGTCCGGTCATCCCGCCGGGCCGCAGAATCCACCACCAAGTTCAAGGAGACGGTATGAGCATCCTGATCGGCTACGTTCCAACGCCCGAAGGAGAGGCCGCCCTGGAAGCAGGCCTCGAGGAAGCACGCCTGCGGCAGACGGATGTCGTCATCCTCAACTCACCGCGGACGGGCGCACCCGTGGATGCCTCACTCATCCCCGAGGACCAGGTCGCCGAGCTCATTGCTCGCGCCCGGAAGGCCAGCGTCTCCGCGACGGTCCGGCAACAGGGGCACACCAATGACCTCACCGAAGAGTTCATCGAGGTGGCCGACGAGATGGATGCCTCCCTCATCGTGATCGGGCTGAGGAAGCGCAGCCAGGTCGGCAAATTCATCCTGGGCAGCCATGCCCAGCGGATCCTGCTCCAGGTGGACCGTCCCGTGCTTGCCGTCAAGGCCGCCGGCACCTTCAGCTGAGGCACACCGGCTTCCGTCGCCGCACCCTCCCGGCGGAAACAGCTGAAGCCCCGGGCCCCCTGGATCCGATGCGCGGCAGGGGGCCCCGGTCCACCAGTGGGGCCGGGAAACCGGCTAGTCGACCGCCGCGCCGATGGTCTCCAGCAGCACGTCCGGGAAGTCCTTCTTGAAGTGGCCCACCTTCCACTTGTCACCGAAGACGGCGATGATCTCGCCGTCGGCCCGGCGCAGGATTTCCCCGCCGCGGAACGTTTCCGGCACGCCTTCGCTCTCGGGGGCCACGCGCATCGCGAGGGTGTAGGACAGGTTGTCCAGGGACGTCGGCGCGTTGAATTCGGTTCCGAGCCGCTGTGCAGCCACCTCGAACTGCAGCGCACCGACCGCCGCGAGGACGGGCGCCTGGTCTCCTCGAAGGTCCGAGCGCAGCACCTGCACCACGCCCTCGTGCTCCAGCTGGTCGATGCCGCGTCGGAACTGCTTGTAGCGTCCCGGATCCTTGGCCCGGGCCACCGCGAAGAGCTCGGGGGAGAAGCGGGGAATGTCCGGGAACCGCACCTGCTCCTCGGAAAACAGGCTGTCGCCCACCCGCAGGCTGGTGGCGTTCACGAGCCCGACGACGTCGCCCGGCCACGCGGTATCGACCACCTCACGGCTCCTGCCCAGCACGCGGTGGGCGTACTTCGTGGCGAACGGCTTGCCGGTGCGCTGGTTGGTGATGACCATGCCGCGCTCGAAGGTTCCGGAGCAGATCCTCAGGTAGGCGATGTGGTCGCGGTGCGCACTGTCCTGGCCGGCCTGGACCTTGAAGACGAAACCGGAGAAGGGGGCATCCACCGGCCTGCGCTCGTCGTCGATGGACGGCCGGGGCGACGGGGCAGGGCCAAGCTCCACGAGGATGTCGAGAAGCTGCGAGACGCCGAAGTTCTTCGCCGCCGCCGCGAACAGCACGGGGGTCTGGCGGGCTGCGGCGAATTCTTCCGGATCGAAGTCGCCGTTCGACGCCGCCACCAGCCCTGCTTCCTCCTGCGCATCGAGCCAGACTCCGGCGTCGAGGAGAGGAAGGGAACCGATGTCCACCACGGTTTCCTCGGCAGCCTGGGCGCCGCCGCCCACCGCTTCGAGACGGACGGCCCGCCCCTCCCGGACATCGAGCAATCCCTGGAAGTCTCCGGCGATCCCGGCCGGCCACGTCAGGGGCACCGGCACCATCCCGGTGCGCGCGCCGACGTCGTCGATGAGTCCCAGGGCATCGAGGCCCGGGCGGTCCCACTTGTTGATCACGGTGATGATGGGAATGTTGCGCGCCTTGCAGACGGCCAGCAGCTTCACGGTCTGCGGTTCGAAGCCCTTGGCGGCGTCGATGAGCATGACGGCGGAATCCACCGCGGCGAGCACGCGATAGGTGTCCTCGGAGAAGTCGGCGTGGCCCGGGGTGTCAACGACGTTGAGGATGGTGTCCCGGTAGGTGAGCTGCAGCGCGGCCGAGCTGATGGAGATGCCGCGCTCCTGCTCGATGCCCATCCAGTCCGACACCGTCGCGTGGCGGCTGGACTTGCCGTGCGTGACGCCGGCGTCCTGGATGGCGCGGGCGAGGAGCGCCAGGGCCTCGGTGAGCGTGGATTTGCCGGCGTCGGGGTGGGAGATGACGGCGAAGGTGCGCCTCCGGCCCGCTTCGCGGCGGATGGCTTCGGAGTCGAGAACAGGGGCTTCGGTAAGAACGGGCACACTCCATTGTCCCCGATCCGCGCGGACCGGTGGTATCGGCGTGGGTTGCCTGTCCAGCCTGCGATGGCGCAGGTCAGAGGTACGGCAGCACGTGCTCGGCATAGCGGGCCTTCACCGTTTCCACCACCTCGGCCGGTGGAGCATCCCAGATGTCGCGGTTGAAGATCTCCACCTCGACAGGGCCCGCGTAGCCTGTGTCGGAGACCCACTTGCCGATCGTCGCGAAGTCGATGTAGCCGTCCCCCATGTACCCGCGGGACAGCAGGGCGTCGGAGGCGATCGGGAGGTTCCAGTCGCAGACCTGATAGGAGGCCAGGCGCCCCTCGCCACCCGCGCGTCGAATTTGTTCCTCGAGCTGCGGATCCCACCAGACGTGGAAGGTATCGACGACGACGCCGACGGTCTCCGCCGGGAAGGGCGCCGCGAGGTCGAGCGCCTGGCCCAGGGTGGACAGCAGCGCGCGGTCCGCCGCATACATGGGATGGAGTGCCTCGAGCACCAGCCGGACATTGTGCTCCGCGGCCACCGGCACCAGTTCGGCGAGGCGGTCGGCGATCCGCGCGCGGGCCGCCACCACATCCTTCGCTCCTTCTGTGGGGGCGCCCGTGCCAGCTGAATCACCGGCCAACGGACCCGCCGCGGGGAGCCCGCCCACCACCAGAATGAGTTCGTGGGTGCCGAGTGTCGCGGCTTCCTCGATGGCGCGGGTGTTGTCCTCCAGGGCGTTCCGCTGGCCCGCCGCATCGGCAGCGGTCAGGAAACCGCCCCGGCACAGGCTCGACACCGTCAGGCCCGCGTCCGAGATCAGCCGCGCGGCCTTGTCGAGGCCTGCCTCCTCCACGCGGTCCCGCCAGACACCGATCGACTGCAGGCCGGCGTCGGAGTACAGGCGCACGGCGTCGGCCAGGGAGATGTTCTTGGTGGTCGCCGTATTGATCGACAACCTGCTGAAATCACTCATACGCCCACTCCGTAGGTTGCCAGAAGCTGCCCGAACCGGTGGGCGGCCTTCTCCGGGTTCTCGACGAGACCGGCGGCATCCGCCAGCTCGAACGTTTTCGCGAGATGGAGAACGGACCGCCCGGCGTGCAGGCCGCCCACCATCTGGAAGCCCGGCTGCCGTCCGTTGATCCAGGACAGGAAGGCCACCCCCGTCTTGTAATAGAGGGTGGGCGCACTGAAGATGTGCAGCCCGAGGTCGCGGGTGGAGTCGAGGATCGCCCGCCCGGCGTCCGGGTTGCCGGCGTCGTACTCCTGCAGCGCGGCGGACGCGGCGGGGTAGATGGCGGCGAAGATCCCCAGCAGGGCGTCGGAGGAGTGCTCGCCGTCGCCGTGGATCAGTTCGGGATAGTTGAAATCGTCGCCCGTATACAACCGCACACCTGCCGGGAGGGCGGCGCGCAGGGACACCTCGTGCGAGGCGTCGAGGAGCGAGACCTTGACGCCGTCCACCGCTGCCGCGTTGTCCGTGATGAGGCTGAGGAAAACCTCGGTGGCCCGGCCGACGTCGGTGGTGCCCCAGTACCCCTCCAGCGCGGGATCGAACATGGTGCCCAGCCAGTGCAGGACTACCGGCTGGTCCATCTCGGCCAGCAACGTGCCGTACACGTAGAGGTAGTCGTCGGGTCCCTCGGCCACGGCGGCCAGCGCCCGGGAGGCCATGAGGATCACCTTTGCGCCCGCACCGGACACCAGGGAAACCTGCTCGCGGTAGGCCTCGATCACGGCGTCGAGCCCGGCTTTGCCTGCAGGGAGGGCGGCCAGGTCAAGCTGGTCGGTGCCGGCACCGCAGGCCAGCAGATCCCGCACCGACTTGCCGGCGGTTGCCGCTGCACCAGAGCTGACGACGGCGGCCGCCTCGGCGCCGGAGCGCTTGATCAGCTCCTGCGTGGCAGACCAGTCGAGTCCCATGCCGCGCTGCGCAGTGTCCATCGCGTCCGCCACGCCGAGCCCGTAGGACCACAGTTCCCTGCGGTAGGCGAGGGTGCGTTCCCAGTCCAGCACCGCCGGGGCGCCGGGGGTATTGTCCGCTCCAACCTCGGGGATCACGTGCGCTGCCGCGTACACGGCCCGCGAGGTCAGGGGCGAGGCAGGCCGGGCCCAGGACCGGCCCCCGCTCAATTCATAGCGCTTGAGCCCTCCGTCAGCGGTGGGCAGATCGAGGTGGCTCACAGGCTGATTTCCGGAATGTCGATGGTGCGGCGCTCGGCGGAGGACCTCAGGCCGAGTTCGGCCAGCTGCACTCCGCGAGCCGCCGAGAGAAGCCCGAAGCGGTGCTCCCGGCCGGCGACGACGTCGCGCAGGAACTCCTCCCACTGCAGTTTGAAGCCGTTGTCCAGTTCCGCGTTGGCCGGTACGTCCTGCCACTGGTCGCGGAAGGACTCGGTGACGGGCAGGTCCGGGTTCCAGACGGGCTTCGGGGTGTGGGCGCGCTGCTGGGCGACGCACTTGTTCAGCCCTGCGACGGCGGATCCGTGGGTTCCGTCGATCTGGAATTCGACCAGCTCGTCGCGGTAGACACGCACCGCCCATGAGGAGTTGATCTGTCCGACGACCTGGTCCCCGGCAGGAGTTTCGAGCTCGAAGAATCCGTATGCGGCGTCGTCGGCGGTGGCCTGGTATTCGTTGCCCTGCTCGTCCCAGCGGGCCGGGATGTGGGTGACGGCGCTAGCGCTCACGCTCTTGACCGTGCCGATGATGTTCTCCAGCACGTAGTTCCAGTGGCAGAACATGTCGGTGGTCATGCCGCCGCCGTCCTCCTTGCGGTAGTTCCACGAGGGGCGCTGCGCAGCCTGGTGGTCGCCTTCGAAGACCCAGTAGCCGAACTCGCCGCGCAGGGAGAGGATGCGGCCGAAGAATCCCTCATCGACGAGCCGGCGGAGCTTGACCAGTCCCGGAAGGTACAGCTTGTCGTGGACCACACCCGCCGTGATGCCGGCCTGCTGGGCCAGCCGGGCCAGCTCGACGGCCTCTTCCAGCGTTTCCGCCGTCGGCTTCTCCGTAAAGATGTGCTTGCCTGCCGCCATCGCCTTCCGCAGCGTCGCTGCGCGGAGGGAGGTCATGGAGGCGTCGAATACGACGTCCACGGTGGGATCAGCGATGATTCCGTCGAGGTCGGTGGTCCACCGTTCAACCTTGTGCTGCTCGGCCAGCTCGCGGAGTTTCGCTTCATTGCGACCCACCAGAATGGGCTCCACCTGGACGCGGGTGCCGTCCTCAAGCGTGAAGCCGCCGGCCTCGCGGATGGGCAGGATAGAGCGCAGCAGGTGCTGGCGATATCCCATGCGCCCGGTGATGCCGTTCATTGCGATACGGATGGTTCGGATCTCAGTCATGTCAGCTCCTGCTGCGGATGTGATTGGAAAGCGTTTTCCAATATAGACTGACGGCAATCCGCCCGTCAATGACTCATTGCAGAAAGTCAGGAAGCACATGGCCGCTGTAACCCTCGCCGGCGTTGCCCGCCACGCAGGAGTATCCCTGGCCACCGCGTCGCGGGTGCTCAATGGGTCGGACCGCCGTCCTGCCGAGGAGATCGCCGTGCGCGTGCGCGCCTCCGCGCTCGAACTCGGTTACATCGCCAATGCCCAGGCCCAGGCCCTCGCCCGCTCGTCGACCGGGCTGGTAGGGCTCGTCGTGCACGACATCTCCGACCCCTACTTCTCCTCCATAGCGCGGGGCGTGCAGCACGGCGCCCGCCAGTTCAACCGCCAGGTTCTCCTGGCCAGCACCGACCCGGCCGAGAACGCCGAACTCGAAGCGGTCAGCGCCTTCGCGTCGCATCGCACCGATGCGATCATTCTCGCCGGGTCCCGCAAACAGTCAACCGGAAGCGTGCTGGAAAAGGAACTGCAGCGGTATGCGAACAACGGCGGCCGCGTGGTGACGATCGGCGGAGGATCGGGTGTCGGGATCAGCCTGCCGATCGGGAATTACGACGGCGCCTTGGCACTGGTGACCGAGCTCGTCGAGAGGGGCCTCACCCGGTTCGCGATTCTCAGCGGCCCGCCCGGACTGAAGACCGTGCGTGACCGCGTCCGGGGCTTCACCGATGCGCTACAGGCCGCCGGCCTCGCGCCGCTCGCAGTGGTGGCGGACAACTTCACGCACGACGGCGGGTTCTCCGCTGCTCTGGCGTGCAGGAAGGAGCTGGAGGGGGAGCGGGCCTGCCTTCTCGCGGTCAATGACGTGATGGCCCTTGGTGCCATTACGGCGCTTCGATCGGTCGGAATGACAGTTCCCGGCGACATGATGGTCACCGGCTTCGACGACATCCCGACCCTGCGCGACACCACTCCCGGGCTGACCACGGTGCACCTTCCGCTGGAGCGGATGGGCGAGACGGCGGCACGGTTGGCCCTTCACCCGAAATCGACGGAGCCCGAACCGATCGTCGGGAAGGTCCTCCTCCGCGACTCCACCGGCTAGGCCGCATCACCGTGAGAACCGATGCTTCGGTAGAAGCGTCCCGCTGCACACCACACTCGTTCGCGTCTTATTCAGCGCGGTGGCTGAGTGATGAGCACCTGGTGTCGGAGTTGGTCGGGGAGGAGCGGGAAGACCGTTGGGCATCGCGGGACGAGGCTTAAGCGGCGCCGGTGGGAGGGGCCGGTTCGAGAACCGGCCCCTCGCAGTGTGCTGTCGGATCGTGCTATGCCCTGACTGCGCGGTGACGGCCACGGCCCGCAAGGACCAAACCGGCACCGAGAACCAGGAGACCGGCGCCGATGCCCCCAACGATTTTCATGCTGTCGTCCGTGCCCGTGTAGGCAAGTTGTTCTGTGCTGTCAGTGGCCGCGTCGTCATCGTCGGTCCCAAGAGCTCCACTGTTGCCGGTGTTGTTCTCGGTGCCCTCGTCAGTTGAGATGCGGTCGGTATCGAGCTCACAGCCGATACCGTCGCCGTCCCGGTCGAGACCGGCGCGGAAGCCCTCTTCACCCGAGAGGATGGAGCGACCCAGTGCGTCCCGGGCCTCGGAGCAGTTCTCGTAATAAACACCGACCGCTGCATAGTCGAGCACCGGAAGAACGTTGTCAGGGGTGTCCACGACGACGACCGGCGAAAGGGGCACTTTCACTGTCACGGAGACCGGTACCTCGACAGGCACAATGACGACAGGAGCTTTCTCGACGGGAAGCTCGGGAGTCGGCTCGACAGGGGTTTCCTCGACAGGGGTTTCCGGGATGGGGGCGCCGACGGCAGGAGCCTCGTCGATGGGAAGCTCGGGAGTCGGCTCGATAGGGGTTTCCTCGACAGGGGTTTCCGGAATGGGGGCGACGACGACAGGAGCCTCATCGACGGGAAGCTCGGGAGTCGGCTCGACAGGGGTTTCCTCGACAGGGGTTTCCGGGATGGGAGCGACGACGACAGGAGCCTCATCGACGGGAAGCTCGGGAGTCGGCTCGACAGGGGTTTCCTCGACAGGGGCTTCCGGGATGGGAGCGACGACGACAGGCACGGGAACCAACGTGTAGGAAAAGTGGGAAATGTCCTTCCCGCTCGAGTGGCTGATCGTTACCTGTGACTGGGGGACGGACAGGACGACGGTCTCGGGACCGTTGCCCTGGTTGGAGGAACCGGCCTTGACGCAGTAGCTCGCAATGAGCTGTCCCTGCGGGGCAACGACGGTGACCTCCGGGCTCCCTGCCCCGGTGACGTCCTGCTTGCCGCTTGTACCTTCGCCACACACCTGTTCGGCAGGTTCGGTCACGTAACCTGTTGCGAACGCCGGGGCGACGGAGAACGTGCTGAGACCGGCAGTGACGGCGAGGGCCAGTAGCCCTGTGTGCTTGTTCATATTTACCTGTTGTTCCTGTTAGTTGAGTTCGGGCGTGGATTGGCGCGTGAGTCGCGCCCCCTCGCCGTGTCCGTTGAGGTTGACGTCGATTGCGACGAATGGGTTCTGGGCGAAACCAATGGCGCAGCAAATCTCGGATCAGCTCTTCAGCTGCGGCGACCGCCGGCGGATCTACGCCCGGCGAGACCAGACCCAGGTTTTCCCAGGGCTGCGAGAATACGTTTCACTCTTTTTCTCCATTCATATGAAGTGGCACTGGCACACCGGGGCACTCCGTGAAACGTGGTCTGAAGCCGACCTCTGAACTGGCCAATCGTTTCGGATAATTCGGGTCACCTAATGCCACATTCGAAGGCTGCGGATGCTACGAACACCCTCTATGTGGATGCAGAAGGCGTGGTCCCCTCACGCATAGTGATTAGTGGTACAACACTCAATCTATGAACCTGAGGAGGAGGAAACACGAGTAACAATTACTTGTTAGTGGCCAATTTGATCGGAAAATCAGGTAGTCGCTACTAAGAGCGCAGCTGTCAAACACTTGAAAACAAAGAAAATCTACTTGTCCACCACATTGTTCGCCTGGGTGATAACCGCTCAGGAAACCGGCTGAATCTCTGTAGGCACCATGGAGTGCCGGCCGTTTCGTCACCGTTGATCGACGCACCCGAGATCACCAAGATCGTTCATCACCAGACGGTCGATAAGTTCGAGGTCCTGCACACGGATGGGGACGAGGACGGCGATCAGGAGGTTGCTGCTGAGGAAGTGAACATCGCGCGTCAGCAGCTCACTCGCTACTACCGGCTGATGGTAGGTCGTCACGACGGACTCAGGCAGCGAGCAAGTCAGTGGCCTGCGGATCCGTGTCCTGAGCTCATATCGACACCCTCGCGGATGTGCCGAGTCACGATGTTGGGGGGAACGGACACAGTACGAACGCCTACGTATCAGTACCTCGACCGCGGTGGACCCGCGCCCTCGAGCACGGACACCTTGCCGAGGGGATGCGCACCAAGAGTATTGGGAACCTACGCCACGTCTTGGGGGCTAAGCCTCCGCCGCGATGGGAAGACCTGCCACGCTCTCTGATTGCTGACAGCTCAGGGGCCGAATGCATGCCTGATCGATGGAAGGCGCTCTGACGCCGATGGACGAATCGACGACCTACCATCTCGTCAAGTGCGCCCGCTCGCACCGGCTCTCCGGATGGGGTGGTAGCTGTGCACCATGATGGGCTCAGGGCTCGAGCTGCCTACGCATCGTCGAATGCCGGCAGGAATACGAGTTCGCCCTGAGTGGTCGCTGCGCCGTCGAGCACGACGTGCTGTACCAAAGACTTGTGGCCCCTCTTATAGGTCAGGGTTCCGGACGTGAAGCCGGATCTCCCATAGATTGAGGGGTCACCGATAAGCGCATATCCACTGGCGCCGGTTGCTCGAAGGATGTCCGATCCGCGGTGCACCTAGGCGCGTCCGGACTTCTCCACGACCAGGGACAGCATCACATCACCAGAGGCACGCAGAGCGCGGATGATGCCCGCCTCTGTTCCAGAGGTGAAGGGCTGTCCCTCGAACGCCCTGGCCGCCAGAGGGTGAGTCGTGTCTATATCCTCGGGCCGCTCCGTCCGGATGATCAGCTCAGGCGCAGCCTCGTGTGAAGCATTCGTCATACCCACAACCTATTTCTGATGGTCTATTGGAGCGCCCGTAGCATCGGGTGAGTGGAGCTGCCACCGGATTCGTCCGTCCTCCATAGTCAGATACCGCTCACAGACATCGACCAGCAAGTTATGGCGCGGACAGCGATGGACTGGCCTCATAAATTCTGCGGAGATCGGTCAGGTAAGGATTCGTGGTCCGGGCAGCAGCGACAATTCTGGTGTCAACGGTGTATACCAGCAGGTCCTCGACCTGTCCCGGGGCTGCTTCGGCGACGCGACGGCCCTTCGGGTCGCACATCACGCTCCGGCCGATATAGGTCAGATCTTCCTCTCTTCCGATTCTGTTGATGTATGCGAGGTACAGACCGTTGTCCCAGGCTCGGGCGGAAATTACCACGTCATTGACATGTTCGAAGCCCTCCATTTGAGCGGTGGGCACGAGCAGTACTTCAACTCCCGCCAGAGCCGCCGCGCGGACGGTTTCGGGGAACTCGACGTCGTAACAAATCATCGTGCCGAGTCGCACACCACGGTAGATGCACGTCGTCACGGGATGATCGCCGGCCAGAAACAGGCCGCGGTCCAGTTCTCCGAACAGTTGGTACTTGCGGTGCTGCATCAATCGCTGGCCCTCAGGAGTTACGAGGAGCGAGGTGTTGAATACGCCGTCGTCAGTGAACTCCGGAACACCAGCGAGAATGGCGATCCCATGCGCGGAAGCGATCTCGGCTATCTCGGCCACCGAGTCGGTGGTGGACTGCCGCAATAGGCGTTCATAGGGGATGTTGTATCCGCTCAGGTACATCTCCGGGGTGACCAGCAGTTCTGCCCCTCGAGCGGTAGCCCGTGCGGCCGCGTCATTGATGGCCTGCAGGTTAGCCTCTCTGTCGTCGAGGTAGCCGGCTGCCTGCCATGCAGCGATGGTGAGGGTGCTCATACTGATATAGCGTATCGCCGGGTCGGTAACCTCCCGGTCACAACTTATGACTTTCACGAAACACGCCGTCCCTACCGTATGAATAGTTCTGTTGCAGCGCCGAAGTTGCTTCTATCCGCCATCAAAGAAGGTTTCGATGAGTACACGCACGGATCTGCCGGATCCACCCCGCAGTGCTGGCTATGACCCGAAGGATGGGGAGCATCTCGAAGGCTCGTTGGGTGTGCCCAGTATCGTTTTCATGGTGGTGGCTGCAGCCGCGCCGCTGACGGTGATCGGTGGCAATGTCGCACTGACCGTAGGCAGTGGCAACGGTATCGGAGCCCCCGCGGGGTTCCTCATCGCCTCGGTCGTGCTGCTGTTGTTCTCTATCGGATTCGTGGCGATGACTCCACACATCAAGGAGTCCGGGGCATACTACGCGTACATCCGGGAGAGTTTCGGACAGCATGCCGGCGTAGGCGCAGCGTTCCTAGCTTTCGTCACGTACACCGCCATCGAAATCGGGATCTACGGGTTCCTGGGCGGTAGCGTGGCCGGATTCGTGGAGAGTTTCGGCGGCCCCGTGATTGCCTGGTGGCTCTACGCCCTGGTGGCGTGGTTCCTGGTGTTGGTGCTGGGCGTGTTCAGCATCGACTTCAGTTCCAAGGTGCTGGGCGTGCTCATGGTGTGCGAGATCGGGATTGTTCTGATCCTTGATGCCGCCATCCTCGCGCGGGGCGGGGCCGAGGGGCTCACCGGCCAGTCATTCCTGCCGGGTAATGTCCTGGAGCCCACCCTGGGCGTGGCTGTCCTGTTCGCACTGACCGGTTTCATCGGATTCGAGGCGACGGCTGTCTTCCGCGATGAGGCCAAGAACCCGGACCGGACGATCCCACGGGCGACCTACGTCGCAGTGGTAATCATCGGGGTTTTCTACACGGTTTCCTCATGGCTGCTCGTCGAAGCATGGGGACCAGCAAATGCGGTTCAGGCGGCCGTCAACGATCCGAACAACTTCATGCTCGGCGCCATGGAGACCTACGCCGGCTTGACCGCCCGGCATATCATGGACGTGTTCCTGCTGACCAGTCTTCTCGCCTGTGTCCTGTCATTGCACAATATCGCCACCCGGTACCAGTTCACTCTCGCCGGAGAAGGCTACCTGCCGAGGGTGTTCCATCGGGTTCACCCTCGATTCGGGTCACCCTACGCGTCCTCGCTCGGACAGTCAGTGGTGGTGCTCGTAGTGATCATCGGATTCTCATTGTTCGATGTCGACCCACTGGTCAACGTATTCGGCTCGATGGCCGGGGTCGCGACCATAGGTTTCGTCCTCCTGCTGATCTTCACCTCCGCTTCCGCCGTGTTGTTCTTCAGCCGGAACAAACGATTGTGCACGTCGACTCTCCGCATGCAGGTCATCCCTTTCCTGGCTGCGTTGCTGCTGATCGGATGCCTGGTCTTGGTACTCATCAATTTCCCGCTGGTCACCAGTGCCCCGTGGTCGCTGAGTATCGTTCTCGCGCTGGTTCCGGTTCTTTCCTTCGCCGGAGGATATGCGCTGTCCACCCGCCGTCGGGGCTGATTACTCCATCCGACATCGGGAAGATCATCGGAGCCAGCCGTGCCACCGTGTACCGCCACCTGAGGATCGGCAGCAACCCCCGTCTGATGAGGACCGGTGCCAGGACGGACCATGGCTCAGGTACCAGGAGCGGGATTCCTGGGCGGTTCGTCCCCAGCCGTCCTCGCGTGCCTTCACGTAGTGGTTATAGACGTAGTTCCCGGGAGCGACGACCAAAATGGCAGAAACCGACCCTGCACGAGCGCAGGGTCTACCGAAGTATGGAGGCGTGCACGCGTACCGCTGAGGCAAGCCGGCAGCAGAACGCCGGACGAGGCACGCCACCTCATCGAGCGTCGGCGGGGAGCGGATACGAGACCGGTCAGATGGACCCGGTCGGGCGCTCGGTGAGTTGCGCTCAGGCTCTACTGAAAAGGCGGCCCAGCCGGCGGCGTGCCAAAGAAGATATCAGCCGATGGGTCGTGGGAAGGCACACAGGGCGGAGGCTGCAGTCGACGTCGCACCGCAGGGCGGAGGTGGACCTGGGAGCAGGAGAACTGTTGCGCGGGAGGGCCGCGTAACTGTAAGCGGATGTCGCGCTGCAACAATTCGCCCAGCCCATAGGATGCGTGCTCGAGGAAGCCGCGGCGGCGTTCCTCCGGGACCTGGCAGAGCCGGATCAGACGCACGATGGTCGTCACGGCCGCCTCGATGGTGCCCATCGATGACCACCGCAGCTGCTCCCCGTGGCGCACGATTGCGACGGTCACCACGCCCGCGACGACGTGAGAGGCGGTCATGCCCGCCTCTAGCCCACCTGATGGGGCGCCGCATCGGACACCATCGGTAGGAGGGGTGTGGCAGGCCCAGCACCTGGAAGATACCAAGCGACTCGTCCTCATCTGCCGTCACGCCGGCTGTTACCTGCGGGTTTCATCGTGTCCCGCTACGTTTCCCACGGCCGGGAAAACGTTTGCTGAAGCGACGGCAGGGTCCCTACGATGGGTGCAGTCCCGCTTCCCGCGGGGCTTCGCCGCACCAGATCATCCCCCTGCACTGCAGGTCCGCGGTAGGCCCGGTCGACATCGGTTACCCCAAGGACGCGGAATTCCATGAAGAAGTTGAGCAGGGCCAGCATAGTCGGCTACGGAGCCGGGGATGCCGCCAACAGCATGATCATCACCACGGCGAACATGTTCCTCCTCGTTTATCTCACCGACGTGGCCGGCATCGGGGCTGCAGCGGCGGGCATCCTGCTGTTGGTGGCGCGAGTCTTCAATGCGTTCACGGACATCTTCGCGGGCCGCGTCGCCGATTACGGAAACGGCAGGCGCTGGGGCAAATTTCGTCCCTTTCTGATGTTCGGGTTCGTGCCCCTCCTGGCAAGCGTCGCCGTCTTCCATGTGCCGGACGTCGATCCCGGCGACAAGCTTCTCTACGCCTACTGCACCTACGCCTTCGCGTGCTTCGCCTACAGCATGGTCAATGTCCCCTACGGATGCCTGGTCGGGGCGATGACCCAGAACCCGAAGGAGAGGTCCAGGCTCGCGGGCGCCCGGAGCATCGGCGGGCTGACGGTCGGTGCGACCCTCGGCTTCTTTGTTGCACCGCTTCTCGGGGCAGGCGATGACATGCAGCAGATCTTCACCCTGTTGACCGTAGGGTTCGCCGTCGTAGGTACCCTGCTGTACTTCTTCACCGGCGCCGTGTGTGTCGAGCAGGTACGCCGGACCGTTCCCAGGATCACGCTCAGCGACAGTACCGCGGCTTTCAAAGCCAATTCCCCTCTACTGATTCTCTGCGTCAGCTCAGGGCTGTTCGTCACCGGAGCCAACGGAATGAGCACCTCGCAGTTCTTCTACCTGAGGGACGTCCTGCAACGGTTGGACCTGTACCCCGTGGTGGCTGTAGCGCAGGTCGTGATTACCCTGGCGCTCGCCGTCGTCATCCCCCATCTGGTGACCCGTTGGGGCAAGCGCGCCATCTACTGCGGGGGCGGGGCAGCCGGGGCGGCGGGGGGATTGCTGGTCTTCCTGACCCCTCCCGAGCTTCCCCTGCTCGGCCTTGCGGGAATTCTCCTCGGACTCGTCTCGACCGCCTCGGTGAGCATCCTGACGTGGGCGTTGATTGCCGACACCGTGGAGTACGGGCAGTGGAAGACGGGGGTGCGGGTGGAGGGAATCAACTACGCCCTCCTGTCCGCTACCCGGAAGCTGGGAATGGCATTCGGCGGGGGAATTGTTGCCTTCTCGCTGGCCTGGGGCGGGTATGTGTCCGGAGCGGACGCCCAGTCTGATTCGGCCATACTCGGTATCCGGGCGGCTGCCGGGTTGATCCCCGGGCTTCTGGTCCTGGCATCCGTGGTCATCATGCACTGGTACCGCCTGACGGACGAACGGCATGCAGAGCTGGTGGCGGACCTGCGCTAGGAACGTGCACCGGGCCTGCGGGAGGCACCTCGATCCCGCGTGCGCCGCGCAACCGGCGACCGGCTTCCTCAGATAACGGTTGACGAACCCCCCTTTTGGGAAAGCGCTTTCTGACGTATGCTCGTCTGAAGTTCCGCAAGGATCCCCAGAGATGTGGAGAGAAAACTCGTGATTGAAGTCCGTGTTTCACCTGGCAGGCGGCCCGCTCGGGGCACCGTCTTCCCGCTGGACCTGCCTGAAGGCGTGGGTGGGTTATGTCGGTTTTGAGTGAGCTTTCTGATTTGAAGCGGGTCAAGGGTGGTGGGAAGCGGAAGCTGACGGCGGGTGAGAAGAAGGAG
>NZ_JADOUU010000022.1:0-32827 GCF_015751955.1 Arthrobacter sp. CAN_A214 | reverse complement strand
GAGAGTTTCCTCGAAGGATCACGCGGTGGCCGCCTTCATGTCCATCAGTACGACGAACCCGGCAGCCGCGCTACACCACTATGCGGGACGCCACTCCGGAACGGGCTGTTGACCTGCGTCGCTGGAACAAAACCGGGGAAGCGTTCTTCGCAACAGTGCAGTGGCAGGACGGCGTAATCGCGGGTGGCACTGAAACCGTTGACTAGGAAGCTGTCCTCTATGCGGATACTTTCACCCGGACAGGTGCCGCATACCAATCACTACCCGATACTGGTAACGCTTACAGTGCGTCCAGCGGCGCCGGAACGACTGCGTACAGCACGGACGGGTCAAAGCTCTACCTGTCCGGCGCCATCAGCCACTTCCTTGTTCAGTCTGGCATCCCAACCGAAGTCCCAAACTTCACGTTCACCGGTGAGCTGTCGTGAGCCTACAACGGTTCGTCGTTTAGTTCCGCTGAAATTTGGGTGGGTAAGGACGTCAGCAACTATCTCCGGCTGCAAGTGGAAGGGACCTCGTCGGCAACAGCAACTCTTCGCAAGGGAATCGGGGGCACACTAACCACCATTGCAACCTTTACTGACCCAGTGTTTTCGGGGGTCCTCTCCACTCAGCCAATAAGTGTGGAACTTGTTGGTGCAGCGGTGACAGCGAATATCGGCGCGCAGACCGTCACCGCTACATTGTCTGCCACTGAAGTCTCGGCGATCACGGGCGCCACCATGGACGTCCGGTGGCGTACCAGTGCAACCAACTTCGCATTCGATAACGCCGTGTTCACTGGACAAAAGACCATCGCCGCATCAACAGGAACTGACCCGGGCCTCCCGAAGGTCACGGTCTACAACGGCGGTGCAGCCGGGGAAACCACCGCATACCACAGGGCCAGAATCACACAGATGCGTTCGGGTGGACGCCCGTACCGCCGATGAAGGAGTCCGACTTGACCGACACTTAGGCGCCCCACCTTCTCGAGATGTTGAGCGATTTCTGTCGTTGCATTACAGGGCTTTGAGGTTTAGTTGAGTCGAGAAAAGCATCTTTCGGCTCAACTAAGGCCAGCGCACCGAGGACGGGGAGCCAATAGTATGCCTGCTCCAGGGCGGCCGACGTGAGTGAAAAGGAAGCCGCCATGATGAGAAGGGATGCGGACACGGCATCTCTTCCTCTTCGCAGGGCCCCGAGCGCAATCCAGATGATGAGGACGGCAATGACCGCATACGCCAATCCGAGCGCTAAACCTCCCTGAAACCAAGTCCGCAAAATCACATTGTGAGTGACGGTGCGTTGGTCACCAGTCAGGCCTGAGATCTGATCGAGGCCCCGCCCAAACCATGGGTCCCGTTGGATGCCTTCCCATGCGTATTGGTAGGTCTGCTCCCTCGCATCCAAAGTGCCGATGTTCGTAGTCTGGCCCGTCACCTGTCGAAACCGCTCGAGCGGGCCGCGAAGGAGGCCTTCGGATGCGACACTCGAAAGGATCCAGAGTGCCAGTACTGACGTCCCTGTGATGAGGACGAGTGCTTTGAGTGGCACACGCGCAGCTACGAGGAAGATCAGGAAGCCCATGAGAGTGGCGATCATAGAGCTGATACTTCCGGAAGCAATCAAGGCTGCCACGTTTAGCAGGAGGAGGACCGCGACGAGAGCCTTACGATTCGAACGTCCTACTAGCGCTGCCGTTAGCATCAGAACCGCCATGCCGGACAGCACCCCGAGGATATTGGGATGGCCAGCGAGTCCCGTGCTCCGGCCGTAGAGGACCGCTTGATTGAAGGTGGAGATACCCGTGGCCTGCGCAACTGCTGCAGCACTTGAAATGGACTGACCGAGCAGAAACGCGCCTCCAAGCGACCTTGCGCCACCGTCAAGTGAGACGAGGTACCGAATCACGAAGGGCCCGACCGTGACAAACATCCAGATTTGCAGACCGACGATCAGGTGACCAGACAAGGAATCAGCACGTCCGGAGGAGCTGACAATGCTGATGAGCACGAGCGTCGATACGACGACCCACCACCCACCACCGACCGGGCGCTTCACATGAACGGTTAGTAGACAACCCAGAAACAGCATGAAAATTAACGCGTTCCACATCAACCTCACCGAGCCGGGAAGAGCCTCAGAAAAGGGTAGGACGAGAACGAGAAATGCCATTGCCAACAGCGCCAAGTCACGCTTCGGCGGTGCCTCTTTCGGCTTAGTACCGTAGTTTTTAGCTGTCACAGGCAACGGTCAATCACTCCTGCTGAGGGACGAATGATGAGCATGACGAGCCGTTGGAAGTACCCTGCGTCCTCGTGCCAGCACCTCTGCCAGGGGCACCATGAAGAATACTGAGTAGACGAACAGGTAGCTCGTGAAATCGATACCCAGCGTCAGCATCACACCCGCGTGGAAGCCCAGCAGTATCAAAACGCCAAGACGGAAGAGCATCGGGACAGCGACGACGGAAAGTAGCCAGCCCTCGGCGAACACCGTGGCATAGTCAATGATTTTCCAAAAGCCTGCAGCATCAATGTTGAACATCCAATCAGACAAGAGCCCTTGCTTGATTGGATCTGCAATGTCCACCGCCAAATACCCACGGGTGGCTTGCCGGGTGGGATCGAGCCACCCGCTCAACACCTTCGGCACAGCAGCGCTGAAAAGGGCATACCCGACAGTGACAGCCCACAACAGCACTGCGAAGCCAGATGTTTCCCGGGCGCGTTGGACCCGTGCGTCTATGGAGAAGCGTGAGCCCCAGCCAGCGAAGCCCATGAAGAGCGGGAAAAGCTCGTACAGGATGAAATGATCGACCTTGCCGAAAGAATGAGTTAGACCGGCCCCGACGATCAACACCACTGTCAACGCAATGGATACACCCAGCGTTCGGATTCCGGCGAGAAGCGCCACTGCAAGAAGCGATCGAAGAACCTCCAGGGTCAATACGGTACCGGCGGTGGGCGGCCCGCTTATAATCGCGAACGGGCCGGGCGGTGGATTGAAGAACGACGCCGGAACCTCCGCTACCCATGAATAGTCCGTTGGAAGGAGGAGTATGTGAAGGGCAAATAGGATCCGAGCGATGCTGAGGGCAGCCGAATTAGGTTGGTAGGCGACAGCAAGTCTGTCGACGACTGTCGATAGCCGGGCGGGCAAGTTCAAAACACGACCTCCGTCGTCTCACATGGGACGCTGGTATCAACGCTGGCGTCAGCGATATCGATGGTCGTTTTCCTCCAGCAGAATTGGATCGATACGGGCGTTTCTCCGCTCTGGAGGAGAGCGGCACGATCAAGGAGCCACGTCTTGGTCTCGTCATCCGCTTTTCCACTACTTTCTGGGCCGAAGAGGAAACTCGCGGAAGCTTTTGCCGATGAAAATCGCATGCCCTCCAATAGCTCACTAACATGCGGAGATGTCGTCGATCCGTCTTCGTACTGAACCTGAACGTCCAACGAGGTGTACGCCCATGAGCCATTCGGCTTGGGAACTGAGCCGAAGCCAGGCATGCGTACCGTCGGGTACGGCTCAGGTTCGACCACAAAGCTGACCAACCCTTGAACCACCAACAGTCCGCAGAGGGCAAGCAGACCCCAAAGCCGAACGGCGGAACCGGACTTTACCTCGGTAGTTTGCATGATGCTGTGCCCCCCGGCATCGCATGCCGGTTCTTGGCGATCACCGCATATCCGCTGGCGCAAATCTGCCGGACTCCAGGGACCAGTATGATTCGCCCGGCGATTGCCCAAGCACCACCGCGGCGGATGAGCGCCCTTGCAATGGCTACCTCGCCTCGCCCAGCGACCTTGTCCCCGTTCACCCAGAACGCAGCTTCGCTCACCATCTGTTCGTTGAGGCCTAGTACTGTCAGGTCGCGAACACCCCGCCAGGGCTTGATCGAGACGCGGCCGCTGCGCCCCAGCCACTTCGCGGAGCGGGTGCAAAAACCGCAGTCCGCGTCATAAATCAATGTGTGATCCAAGCTTCCCCCACTGTTGAGACCGGAATGCACTCAATAGTACCGGCCGGAAAATTCGGTTATGTGCCCCTCGGGCACTTAGCAAGTCATGCGATCGAGAAGTTGCAGCCCTCCGACTGCACGATGAAGTCGCTAATCAACAGCTTCCTGTTGACCACGGTGCACTTCGTCTTCAAGCGGACACCGGTAGAGAGGGTTCGCACCCAAGCTACAGCGACCTTCATCGATTACGATCTGGTGAGATTATTGACGAACATCGGAACTTTTTTGATCTGGCCGGTTCGGCCTGTTCGGTTCACTCTGGCGTCATGCGGCTGGCACTTACTCGGGCCGCTGGTGGGTTCGCCGCGGTCGATACTGATCGAACTGACACAATTCGCCTTGCTCCCCCGCCGCCCACCACAATGCCCTGATCGACGATCTGAGCCCCGTGACGGGGGCTGTGACGGCGTGAGGCTGCGGCTGCGGCTGCGGCTGCGGCTGCGGCCGCTAAGGTACGACGTCCGTGAGCGCAGTTTAGCCGGGTCACAAGTGCTCGATAGAGCCGTCTTTTTAGCGATCTCACTTGTGCCCCATTCGTTACTCCTGTAATTCCAGCTACAGTGGGCTTTGAACGCAACCACTTTCGAAGGATTCACAAGCATGCGTATTTCCGTGATTGGTTGCGGCTATTTGGGGGCAGTGCACGCCGCGTGCATGGCGAAACTCGGTCATGACGTGATCGGCATTGATGTCGATGAGCGGAAGATCGGCGAACTCCAGGCCGGCCGCGCACCGTTTTTCGAACCCGGCCTGCCGGAACTGCTCGAGGAGGTGCTTGCCACCGGGCGGTTGAAATTCAGCTCGAGCATGGCGGATGCTAAGGGCGCGCAGGTCCATTTCCTCTGTGTCGGCACCCCCCAGCGCAAGGGCGAGTACGCAGCAGACATGCGCTACGTCGACGCGGCTTTTTTGGCACTGCTCGACTCCCTTGAGCCAGGCAACGTTGTGGCAGGGAAGTCCACCGTTCCGGTGGGAACCGCGGCACGCCTCGCAGACGACCTCGCGGATTGCCACCCGGAAGCGATACTGGCGTGGAACCCGGAGTTCCTCCGTGAAGGCTTTGCTGTGAAGGACACGCTCACTCCCGATCGCTTCGTCTACGGCGTACCCGAAGGTGCAGCAGGTATTGCGGCAACGGCTGCGCTTGATGAGGTATATTACACTCCCCTGTCCATGGGCACCCGCAGACTGACGGCAGATTACGCCACCGCGGAACTCGTCAAGGCCGCCGCCAACTCCTTCCTCGCCACCAAAATCTCCTTCATAAACGCCATGGCGGAGGTCTGTGAGGTTACAGGTGCGGACGTTACCGTCCTAGCCGACGCCATCGGCATGGATGAGCGAATTGGCCGGAAGTTCCTTAATGCCGGCGTCGGCTTCGGCGGTGGTTGCTTGCCAAAGGACATCCGTGCCTTCATGGCGCGAGCCGGTGAACTGGGTGCCAACCAGGCCCTGACCTTCCTGCGCGAAGTAGATGACATTAACGTCCGACGACGCATGCGAGTGGTTGAACTGACCCGTACGCTTGTAGGCGGTTCGCTCCTGGGTAAGCGCATTACGGTACTGGGCGCGGCCTTCAAGCCCAACAGCGACGACGTCCGTGACTCCCCGGCTCTGAGCATTGCCGCGCAGTTACAACTCCAGGGAGCCGACGTTACGGTGACGGATCCTGAAGCAATTGAGGGCGCACGGCGCCGTTTTCCGGAATTGAGTTACGAAGCCGACCTTGAGACAGCTATGGCTCAAGCCGATGCGCTGCTGCTCCTCACGGAATGGGACGAATACAGGGCCATCAGTCCCGAGATGGCTGGGGAAATTGTGAGCGCAAAGAACCTTCTTGACGGCCGGAACGTAATGGAACCCGCGGCATGGCGGTCAGCAGGCTGGAACTACAAGGGAATCGGCAGACCCTAGACGATGACCGAAAGCAACACCGGCGCGGGGCTGGCTGAAAAACCGTTCCGCATCCTTACCGTGTGTACCGGGAACATCTGCCGCTCGCCGATGGCCGAGCGGCTCCTCCAAGCCGGCTTTGACGCGCGGGTGCCCGGACAATTTGTAGTCAAGAGTGCCGGAACGGGTGCCCTGGTGGGAAACCCAATCAATCCTCGAGTCGAGGGTTTTATTCGACTGTATGGCGGCAGCGCCGATAACTTTTCCGCCCGGCAGCTCACACATAAAATTCTAGTGGAACAAGATTTGGTCCTGGCCCTCACCCGTCAGCACCGTGGTCACATCGTAGAAATGGCACCCGCCTTATTGCGAAAAACCTTCACGCTACGCGAATTAGCTCGCCTCCTGCCCCATATCCGCCTCGACGAGTCTCTTCATGGCGTGGAGCGTTGGCACGCAGGTGTTTCTAAAGCGCTACGAGCGCGTTCCGCAATTTGGAGCACACCCGAAGATGATGATGTGGTGGATCCCTACAAGCGGGAATATGAGGTTTTTCAGCAGATGTCATATGAAATTGCGTCTGCGTTGCAGGCCATAAGAACTGTCCTTAGATGATGCTGGGAGCTGCATTGGTGGAATGAACCGGTCAGCTTAGGGTGTGATGCCGTGCCAGCCCCAGTGTTGTGCCATGAGGGGCTCTTCACGGTTCGTGGGGAAACGGGCTCGTGTCGTAGATAGCGAAGGGGCTCGTGGTCCTGCTGGGATGAGTGTGTCTAAGCATTCATCCCAGCAGGACCACGAGCCTTGCCTAAGCCTACTTCGGCGGCTGTTGACGCTGCCACCATGATCTTCAATCTGCCCGGATACCGGGTCCTCAGCGCCGTCGCGGAGTCCTTCGGTCAGCGCCGGATTACGGTCGAGTCCACCGACCCACCGGCTGCCCGGCCTGTGGGGTCGTCTCGTTGAGGCGGAAGGAACGCCGCTTCCAACGGGTCCGCGATGTCCCGGTCGCAGGGCCGGTGGAGCTCGTCTGGGCCAAGCGGCGCTGGTTCTGCGACGAAGCGTTATGCGCCCGGAAGTCTTTCACGGAGGCCACCGCCCAGGTGCCTAGGTTCGCCCGCTCCACCCGCCGGCTGACCGATCAGGTGGTCTTGGCGGTCATCACTTCTGGCCGGGCTGTGTCGAGACGGCGGCCTCCTTCGGGGTGTCGTGGTGGCTGGTGCAGGAAGCGATCAACCAGGCCGCCCTGACGCTGCCGGACGTCGACGCGCTGGCACCAAGGATGCTGGGCATCGATGAACACCGGTACCGGTCGGTGAGGTTCTTCCAGGACCCGACAACGAAGCACCGGAACCGGTACGAGCCCTGGATGTCCACCATCGTGGACCTGGACACCGGGCAGGTCCTGGGCATCGTCGACGGGCGCGACAGCACCGGCGTCGGAGACTGGCTCAAAGCCCGGCCACTGCAATGGCGGCTCGGTGTCCAGATCGTCGCCATCGACCCATCGGCGGCGTTCCGCAAGGCCCTGCGGATGTGGCTGCCACGCACCGCGGTGTCCGTGGATGCGTTTCATTTGAGCATGCTCGGCAACGCCATGCTCACCGAGGTCCGACAGCGCCTCACCCAGGAAACCAAGGCCCGACGCGGGCGCGCCACGGACCCGGTCTGGGCCAACCGGCGGCTGCTGCTCCAGGGCGCCGAGAAGCTCTCCCAACGAGCCCGGAACCGGCTCGAGGTCGTGTTCACCCTCGATGACCCCACCGGGCGGCTCGAAGCCGCGTGGAAGGTCAAGGAACAGCTCCGGACACTGCTGCGAACCGGCTCCCTCACCGAGGCAGCGCACGCGAAGACTGAGCTTGAAAGGCTGGTGGACCTGGCAGGCCAGCCCGAGACCCGGCGGCTCTACCGCACTGTCTGCCGGTGGTGGAACGAGATCGAAGTCCTCATCATCACCGGAGCGACCACCGCGAAAGTCGAGGCGAACAACACCGCCATCAAACACATCAAACGCACCGGACGTGGCTACCGCAACCCGCACAACTACCGATCGGGTACCCTGCTTACCAGTGCCACCCGGACGGCGGCATGACACTCACCTCAGCGAGCCGTTCCCCACGAACCGCGAAGAGCCGCTATGGGTCATGCGTCCGCAACGAGGCCACTGAACACTTACAGTCAACCTCGGCCGACCGCCGAGGACAGCACAAGTAAGGCTGCCGCGGCCATGATGGAAAGCGCTGCCGTCTCTCCTGCGGTCGTACTGCAGACCAGCTAGTGCTTGGCCAGCTTTGACTAGGGGCCATACCCGTAATAGTGAGTAGATCCAAGACTCGAACCGACCGAGCCCGAATGTCTTAGTATTTTGGTCCAACCGATTTGAGGACTTCAAGTTGTACAGCACGAAGGCCATCAATCTGGCGGCCTCTTTCCTCATCCCTTCCGTCAAGAAAATTGAGACGGCCAAACTCAGCTACGTGATTCAGCACCGGCACATCAAGCCAGCGGCTTACTGTGCTCTGGATTTTATCGCTTGCAGCAGTCTTGATTTCGATTGGAAAAGCGCCAGCCTCCGCGGCGAGAATGAGGACATGCAATCTGTCCGAGATGACAGTATGAGCGCGTTCATATAAGTTCATCACCACGGCAAATTGATCGGAATGAGACTTATCTCCCCAAAGCAGGGCGCTACATCCAAAAAAATCTGCAAGATACCTGTGCTGTTCGTCATCTCGCTTGACTTGGGACACGAAGATTGGTGTCTTTTCTGATTCCTCACAATCGCGAATTACCTTAGTCAACAACACTAAGTCAGGAGGACGGTCGTATCTAAGCGAGATTCCGATAACATTCCTCTCCGTTGTCGGGGCTCGGGGCACATTCGCAAAAGCTATGTCAGGCGCCACCACGGTATCGACTCCTAAGAGACTGGCTGAGACTCCATCTCGCAACGTATAGACCGTGCAAAATTTCTGCAGCGTCCTTTCAATCGCCAGCGCCAACGACGAAACTCCTCGAAGAGACCGCCCGATTGCGAGAACTTGTCCGCCTCGTCTTCGCACCATCATTACCACGAGCACAAGAGAAACACTCTTCAGCAAAGCCTGCACGTTAGCTACCATGAGAACTGGACCCGGCGCGAATAATAAGCTCGCCCGACCCTTCGAGATTTCTAGCAGCAGCGCACACAAGAATGGCATGTATTTACTGTAGAACTTGACGTGCGTACCCGATGAAAACATCGCGACGTAATCGATTGGCATACTTCCACAATAGATAGCTTGCTTGTCGAACTGGTCACTGAGCAGGTCCAATATAGTGCGACGTATCTCTACATCGCCGAGATTATCCCATTGCGCAGAAATGCTACAGAATAACGTGCCGCGCGGACTAGATTTGCTGCGATCACTCAAACTTATTATCCTTCTTGTAATAAACATGTAATAAAGCTAATGCCTGTACAACAAAAGTAACGGCAACGCCGATAGCTGCCCCAACGGCACCGGCCACAACAGCACCCAAACCGCACAGTAGAAGAGTGAGCAAAGACGTGGTTGCAGATACGTGAGCGACGTACCACTCCCTTCCAGTCGCCTGCAATACGGCATTTAGGAGGGACGCAACCGATGCAAATATTAAACTTCCTATAACTATCTGCATCGGAAAAACTGCGCCCTCATATGCCGAGCCGAGAAATGCCGGCACTACATATGGAACTATGACGACGATCAGACTGTAGAAAACTGCCAAGCTTACGATGAGAACGCCGACTGAGCGCCTCAAATGAGAGAGGCTACTTCCGCCCGCCCTTGAAGCGGCCGGTAGTAGCACCGCCGAGAGAGAAGTCGACAAAATTCGAAGCGGTCCAATAGCTCTGGCCACAAGGCCGTATAGCCCACCTGTTGTCAATCCTCCGACTCCGCTGACGACGAGCGTGTCTATGTTTCGCACTTGAGTAGCAACGCTATTGAACCAGAACGGACGGCTTAACCTGATCACGTCCCTGATCAGAGCTCTTTGGTTACGCTCACCGGACAAGACAGAATACTTCAATTTTGGCATGCATATTAAGGAAATCAAGGTGCTCGCTGAGAACGATGCACTTACTGCAGCCAAAGGAGGCACACCGCAGAAGGTCACGAGAAGATAGATAGAGAGCGAGATAGTGCGACGTAGGAATAAATTAGTAGACGCAATGTGCGCCTTCCCGTCGGCTATCGCGAGCCCGAGCCTCGTCTCTATGAAGCGGTCACCAGCAACCCATAAAGCGAGCGGCACAAGCGAAATATAGTCCGGATTGAGAATCACCCCCGCGCCTAGGAGCAGCAAAGAACTGAAGATAAGGAGTCCTCCACTAGCGAAACGATTCACCAACAACCCAGCATGTACATAAACGCTATCCGGGTTTAACGCCCTCTCTTTCACAAGATAGGTGGAGATTCCCAAATCGAATATCGATTGTAGGACAGTCGCAAGTCCGATGGCGACTGCGACTGCTGCAAATAGCTGCGGGCCGGCGTCGCGCGCGATCAATAAGTACGTAACGGCTTGGACCAATGCGGAAATTATGCGACCGCCTGACGTCCAGGCGAATTGTTCCGCCAAACCCATTCTAGACATTTGACCCTGAGCTCAACTTGTTACTCTCAGTTTGAGATAACTTTACGTTGACTTTAGGATCCCGACTCGCGCCCTGCGAAATCGATACAGCACTCATTGCACCGGTTCCTCTAAGCAGAAGCCAAACGAGCACGATGCATTGTGCGCCACCTCAACTGAACTCGTTTTGAAACTGCCGAGCAACACATTTGTCAAAGGTCAATCCTCACTCGGAAGGCGCGTCCGACGGAGCACCTCGGCATGAAATTGCTCTGCGGCAGGATCAGCAAATCTTTTGGCGATGAGGCGCGCAGGATTTCCGGCGACTATCGAGTACGGGGGAATGGACTTCGTCACGACAGCGCCAGCCGCTATGATGCTCCCCTCGCCAACCTGAATTCCACTTAAGACGACGCTCGACGCCCCTATCCAAACATCATCTTCTATGGTGATCTCATCAGCAGGTGATAAAGTTCGATCGCCAATCCATGTAGATTCGATCATTGGAGCACCGGCTTGGTCGTAGGCATGATCGTTCTTGCCTACTATTTGAACATTCATCCCGATCATCACGAAGTTTCCGATCGATCCATTCACTTGGATAACAGACCTTGGTCCTACCGCAACTCGGTCACCAATGGTCAAGCAGTGCGTTGCGCGAACCCGAGCCCCCATGCCTACTCTGAAGCTCTCTCCGTAGGAAACGGGTCCACGGACGGCAAGGCCGCGGAGAACAGTCCTTGCCAATCCGCGTAGAGGAGCCGGGATGACGGAACGGTCGTCCGCTGTGACTCTGCGGGACTCCTTCTTCATGGTTGTTGATATCGCGTTTATTAGTCCTGCTCCCATTGCTTCGGCTGAATACCGCTGCTTTATATCGTCGCTGACGGTCTTGTGCGGAACACCGCCCCTATCGGACCAGGCCTGTCCAAGTGCGTGCGCAAGTGACGTCGGGCTATCGGATTCGAACCAATGCACGCCTCCGGTTTCGGCAAGTTCGATCTCGGGCGAATGAGGCTCATTTCGCGCAACCAACATCGGAACTCCGTAGCCCAGACTCTGCGTTAAGCCGAGGCCCGCGAAACCGGGAGACAATGAACAGAATGCTTGAGCATACATCTCCCGAAGAAGCGAAGGTTCATCGATCCAACCAGCGAATTCAACCTTATGATCAACATCTAAGGTCTTCGCGAGTCTTCTCAGGGATGCTTCTTCGCTTCCAGATCCTACAATGCGTACCCGTACGGAAGGGTGGGTAGTTTTCGTGATGGATAGAGCCTCGATCATCAGTTGCGGTTTCTTTGCACCCTCCAAGCGACCGACATACAAGGCGGTGTCTCGCGCTAAATTGTTCGCCAGGCCAGCAGGCCCGATTTCTGCAGCGCGATAGATTGAGTTTGGGGCGACGTATACGGGTTGTTTGCGTAAGTCTCGGCGCGCCTTATCTCGATCCTTATAGGTGTATGAAATCGTGGCAGTGCCCAATCTCCTCATCAATCGACGAACAGGGGCGGTTTTCGAAGAACCTCCAGCTTGAGGGTCGATATGCCCCCACAAAATAGTTGGTCGGCGAAGCCCGGTACGGAGGATCAATATCAACCATGCGTTTATGCTTCTCGGGTTAAGGTCTACGACGCACACTGACGCTCGAAGAGAACGCAATACGCTGCCACTTTGGAAGAACGCCTTCGTCCCGTAACGAATCATAGGGAGGATGGTCACCCAATCAGAAGGAACTCCAGTCCTGACGGTGTGGTCTAGGTGAGCCTCACTCACTAAAATTTCAATTCGGGCCCCGAAGTGGTCACGGACGAGACGCATGCACTCTGTCCGATACTTCGGCAAGACAGCGAGCGTCATCACCACTTGCGGTTGGGCAAGTTTACCGGGGTTCGGTTTCAAGAGTTGCACCGTTGGGACCTCTGGAGTTTCATTTTGCGCCTAGATCCTCGTACGGAAAACGCTTTTTGGAGACCTGAATCATTGGCAACCCGACGATCGAATTTTCCGGAATGGTGGTGTTCGGGGGGATGACGGTATTCGGTGAGATCACGGCGGACCTTCCAACCCTGACGCCGCCTAACACGATAGATCTCGTCGCTAGCCATGCACCTTCTTCGATGATCACAGGTCGAGTTATAAGCGCCATGTCTGCCGCCAATGCGTGACTACCAGTCGTAATGAACGTTTCTTGTGATATTACAACGTCGTTACTAATGTCAACTCTGTTCTGGTTATGAATCCAGGCACCTTCGCCGATCCAGCAGTTGTCGCCGATCGATAGGTTCCACGGGAACTTCACTCGAGTCCTTTGCCGAACGAGCACCCCTTCTCCGATCCTCGCACCAAACGCACGAAGGGCTGCTACGCGCACAGCGGAGCTGATTTGCCAGGGATTGTAGATGAAGAGCAACTCAATAGCCGACCATAGGTAGACTACAATGGCTGGTCTTCCCCACGCTTGGCGCTCGCCCGGCGCCTTCGACAGATTGATCACCGGCGTCACGTAATCTTTCATCTGCTCGTTCTCGAACTTATCCAATCGGCCACCCTATGTGTCACCTGCATCCTGGTTCCATGTCTTCGTCTAGTGTTACAGGTGTGAATGCAGATTCTAAGAACGTATGGATGGTGGGTCTCAATTATTCCCCGGAAAAAACAGGCAATGCTCCGTACACTGCGGGTCTGGCACAGGCATTAAGCGGCGCTGGACGTTCTCTCACTGTCACAACTGGGTATCCCCACTATCCAGAGTGGAAGCGCTACGAGGGCTATGATGGTTGGAGCAAGACGGAGGTCATCAGCGGCGTAGCTGTTCGTCGGCTGAGGCATTTCGTACCCGGCAAGCCGCGAGGTCTTGCTCGCCTGTGGATGGAACTGTCCTTCGGGTTGCGTGTCGCCGTTTCCCGGTGGGGATCCCCGGGCATCATCATCCTGGTCAGCCCCGCCCTCTTTTCGAGCGGTATCGCCCTCCTACGTGCGCGGCTCATGCGAGAGCCGGCCCCCGTAGTGCTATGGGTGCAGGATTTTTACAGTCTTGGCATGACTGAGACAAGCGCATCGGGCTCCCTTGGGGTGCACATCATGAGGGCTATGGAATCGAGAATCCTTCGATCGGCAGACGGAGTGGTTGTCATTCACGACCGCTTCAAAGCCCATGCTGTGAGCCAACTTGGTCTCGCCCCTTCGAAGGTCAAGGTGATCCGCAACTGGACACACTTGCAGCCCTTTGAGCTTACTGACCGGACTCAATCACGGTCTTCTTTCGGTTGGGGACAGAACGACATCGTTGTCCTACACGCTGGCAATATGGGGGCGAAACAGGGGCTCGACAATGTGGTGTATGCTGCTCGCGTTGCAGAGGCAAACGATAGCCGCGTGCGCTTTGTTCTCTTAGGCGACGGCAACCAAAGGGCTAAGCTTGAGAGACTAGCCGACGGAGCGCAGCACGTCACTTTCCTCCGCTCATTGCCTGGCGCTCGCTTCCAGGAAGCACTCGCCTCAGCAGACATCCTGCTAGTTAACGAGCTCCCAGGCGTCAAGGAAATGTCGGTTCCCAGTAAATTGACGTCGTACTTCAGTTCCGGAGTGCCGGTTCTTGCCGCGACGGATGAAGGAAGCGTCACCGCCGAAGAGATTACATCAGCCGAGGCAGGACTTCGCGTGGATGCTGGAAACCCCGCTGCGCTCGTCGCTGCCGCTGAGGAGCTCGCGGCCAATCTCGAAGCAGCTCAGCAATTCGCGGACAACGGGCGACGCTTCGTTGAAACCACGTTGTCCATGGATCACGCGGTAGACCAGTATCATCAGTACCTTACGTACCTCGCTGCTCGCCATTAACAGGATCAGCGGTAATTACTCTGGGGAATATCTTGCCAAAGCGCGCACTAATCACCGGCATTACGGGCCAAGACGGCTCCTACTTAGCAGAGTTGCTGCTGCGGAAGGGCTACGAGGTGCACGGGCTCATTCGCCGCGCTTCTACCTTCAACACCGCACGAGTTGATCACCTGTACGTAGACCCGCATGATCCAAACGCGAAACTTTTCCTCCACTACGGGGACTTGAGTGACGGCTCACGCCTGGTGACCCTTCTGGCAGACATCCGCCCGAATGAGGTCTATAATCTCGCTGCGCAGTCACACGTACGGGTGTCTTTCGACGAGCCCGAGCACACGGCTGACACCACCGGGATGGGTACGGTACGGCTCCTTGAAGCGGTGCGACTCGCCGGCATCGAGACCAAGTTTTACCAGGCCTCGTCGTCAGAGATGTTCGGGGCGACTCCCCCTCCGCAGAACGAGCAGACCCCGTTCTACCCCCGGTCGCCCTACGGCGCCGCCAAGGTCTACAGCTACTGGATCACGAAGAATTACCGCGAGGCATACGGCATGTACGCGGTGAACGGAATCCTCTTCAACCACGAATCTCCACGCCGAGGTGAAACTTTCGTCACCCGCAAGATCACCCGGGCCGTCGCCGCCATCAAGGCCGGCCAGCAGCAGCACCTCTACATGGGCAACCTTGATGCCGTCCGTGACTGGGGCTATGCCGCAGAATACGTAGAAGGTATGTGGCGCATGCTGCAGGCCGATGAGCCTGATGATTTTGTGCTCGCAACCGGCGGCAACTACACCGTGCGGGACTTCCTCACCATCGCCTTCGAGCATGCCGGGCTTGATTGGGAAGAGCACGTGAAGTTTGACGAGCGGTACCTTCGCCCGACGGAAGTTGACGCCCTCGTCGGCGATGCCTCGAAGGCTCAGGAGAAGTTGGGGTGGAAAGCTGAGGTGCACACTCCGGACCTTGCCCGCCTCATGGTGGACGCCGACATCGAAGCTCTCAAGCACTCGGGTCGCAACTGGATCGACACAGTAAACCTGAACTCCTGGAGCGACTGACGTGACGCCGCACTCGACGACGGACAGCACGGGTTACAAGCCCGGCTCCCTCGACCGCGACGCTCCCTTATACATCGCTGGACACCGTGGCCTTGTAGGGTCGGCAATCTGGCGCAAGCTCGAATGCGAAGGGTTCTCAAATCTCCTGGGGCGAACCTCCGGTGAGCTCGACCTGAAGGATCGCTCGGCTGTTTTCGCGTACTTCGCAGAAAACAAGCCCCGCTACATGGTCCTGGCGGCAGCGAAAGTGGGCGGCATCCTCGCCAACAATACATACCCGGTGGATTTCCTCACGGAAAACCTCCAGATCCAGGTGAACGTGCTGGACGCCGCGCGGGAGCACTGCGTTGAACGCGTCCTGTTCCTCGGCTCTTCCTGCATTTACCCCAAGCTCGCGGACCAGCCTATCCGTGAGGACGCACTTCTCACCGGGCACCTCGAACCCACCAATGACGCCTACGCGATCGCTAAGATCGCCGGCATCATGCATATTCAGGCAGTCCGCCGGCAGTATGGATTGCCCTGGATCTCAGCCATGCCCACCAACCTCTACGGTCCCGGGGACAACTTCTCTCCGGAAGGCTCACACGTCCTTCCGGCACTCATCCGCCGGTACGACGAAGCTGCGCAGCAGGGGGTGGACACCGTGACCAACTGGGGTACGGGCTCACCCCGGCGTGAGTTCCTGCATGTCGACGACATGGCAGCGGCGTGCCTTCACCTGCTGGAACACTATGACGGTCCGCAACAGGTGAACGTGGGAACCGGTTCCGACGTCACCATCAAGGAACTTGCCGGAATTGTGGCGGACGCCGTGGGCTACACCGGAGCCATGGAGTGGGACACTTCAAAACCGGACGGCACGCCGCAAAAGCTCCTGGACGTCTCGAAGCTGGCCGGCGCCGGTTGGACCGCGCAGAAAAGTCTAGAAGATGGCATCAAAGAAACGGTTCTTTGGTACCGGAACCATTTGTCCACACTGCGTAGCTAAGCCTCGCACGAATCAACCGACCTTCCGGGTTGGCTCAGATTCCGCGGCAGCGGATCTAAACCCCAGATCAAGCATCTAGAGAGGTCTCCTTTGGAGCTGAACGACTACCTACGGATCCTGCGGCGCAACTGGCTGTTGATCACGGTCTGCGCCCTGGTGGGACTGCTGATTGGCGCTGTGGCATCCTTTGCCGTCCGCCCGACCTATGCGGCGGAAACGAAACTTTTCGTCGCCATCAACAACTCCGGGAGCGTGCAGGAACTCCAGCAGGGGAACACCTTCACACAGGCCCGCGTGCAGTCCTACGTGGAGACCGTTGACACCCCGCTCGTGCTGCAGCCCGTGGTGGACAGCCTTGGCCTCGACGTCACCCCAGGTGCACTCGCTCAGAAAGTCACTGCTACAGCGGACCTCAACACCGTGATCATCACCATCGCCGCTGAGGACACTTCTCCCGTCCAGGCCGCAGCTATCGCCCAAGCGACGGCGGACAGCCTCGTGGAGTCTGTCGGAGGTCTGGAAAGTCCGTCCGAAGGTGGCACGTCACCAGTCAAGCTCTCCGTCATCACTCCAGCCACGGCGCCATCCGAACCATCCGCCCCGAACACCCGCCTCAATTTGGCCCTCGGCCTGCTCGTGGGCTTCGCGGGAGGCATCAGTGCCGCTGTTCTCCGCACCACCCTCGATACACGCGTGCGCGGGGAATCGGATATCCGCCGTATCAGCGATGCGCCCCTCCTCGGTGGTATCTTCTTCGATACGGATGCGACGAAGAAACCGCTGCTCACGCAGGCTGCCCCGCAAAGCCCGAGGGCCGAGTCGTTCCGCCAAATTCGGACCAACCTGCAGTTTGCGCACGTGAGCCACAAATCCAAGGCCATGCTCGTCACCTCGTCACTGCCAGGCGAAGGCAAAAGCACCACCGCCATCAACCTGGCGATGGCCATTGCCCAGGGTGGGCAATCCGTGGTTCTCGTTGACGCTGATCTTCGTCGTCCGCGCGTTGATGAATACCTCGGCCTGGAGCGCAACGCGGGGCTCACCACTGCGCTCATCGGACGCGCGGAGGTCGAGGACCTGCTGCAGCCCTGGGGCAAGGATGAGCTGTATATCCTCACGGCCGGGCAGATCCCACCGAATCCCAGTGAGCTTTTGGGATCGGAGGCCATGAAGAAGCTCATTACCCAGCTTGAGCAGCAGTTCGATGCAGTCATCATCGATGCCCCTCCCCTCCTGCCCGTCACTGACGCCGCAGTGCTTGCGCAGCAGGTGGGTGGCGTCGTGCTTGTTGTGGGATCGTCCAAAGTGAAGCTTCCGGATCTCCAGAAGTCACTCGGTAACCTGGAGATGGTTGACGCTGATCTCCTCGGAGTTGTCATCAACCTTCTTCCTTCCAAGGGCCCAGATGCATATGCGTACAGCTACTACTCCTACGCCTCCGTCGATGAAACGGGAGCGAAAGGAACTCGAAAGGCATCGAGGGGAGCAACCCACCAGACGGACGCGGATTTTGACAAGCACGTTCTCAGCGCACGGTCAGGCGATCACTAACGCGAGACATCAAACGAGCGTTGCTCGATGAAGAAAAATGGGGAATCGGTGTCGCTCATTAGTGAAGAAGCGGGTTGGGCGCCCAGATATGCACGACGCCTAGCCATCGTCGATGCTGGAGTAGTCCTATGGGCAACGGTCGGAGCACTGATCGTCCGGTTCGGAGTACCGGAAACTGATCAACTCAGCGCCAGCGGTCAGCCCTATGTGGTGGTGTCGATTGCGTTGGCTGGGGCATGGTGGGCGATTCTGTCCCTGCGCGGAAGCCGTGAGACGACGGTCTTGGGCCACGGGACCGAGGAATACAAGCGCGTTGTAAGCGCGTCGCTAATCCTCTTCGGGTTGGTGGCGATCGTTAGTTATGCATTGCAACTTGACACGGCGCGCGGCTATGTCGGTGTGGCGCTTCCCTCCGGTCTGCTCATGCTGCTGTTGGCCCGCGCCGTGGTCCGGGGCCTCCTGCACATCGAGCGAGCACACGGTAAGAGCTCCCTGCGAGTACTGGTCATCGGGAGTACCAGTGGGGTCAAACATCTTGTGGAATCGTTGCGTGCACAGCCTATGGCGGGTTACATCCCGGTTGGCGCCTACCTACCAGGTGTCGAACAGCACGCCCGCACAGCCGGCATGCTAGACCTTCCGGTCGTCGGAAGGGCAGTGGATGCGGACGCCATCATCGCCGATATCAGCAGTTTCCGCCCCGACGCCGTCGCGCTGTCCAGCAGTATGCAACTGGCGCCGGAGACCATCAGGGCCCTGGGGTGGGCACTCGCCGACCTTAATGTGCGTCTCATCATGGCACCAGCATTGACAGACATAGCGGGCCCCCGCATCCATACCCAACCGGTGGCCGGCCTGCCCCTGATCCACGTCTCTACCCCCAACCTCGAAAAGGGCCAGCGCTTCATTAAACGCAGCATGGACCTCTTGGGAGCCGGCCTGCTTATTGTGGCGCTTTCCCCCCTCCTCGCCCTCATTGCCGTCCTCGTTCGAATGGGCTCCCACGGACCGGTCCTATTTCGTCAGGAGCGTGTAGGCACTGCGGGCCAACACTTTGAGATGTACAAGTTCCGCTCAATGGTCGTCGATGCAGAAGCACGCCTCCAAGAGCTCCGGGAGGGGCACGAGGGAAACGCAATACTGTTCAAGCTGAAAAACGACCCACGCATTACGAAGATGGGTCGCGTTCTCCGGAAGTTCAGCCTCGACGAGCTTCCCCAACTGTTCAACGTGCTCAACGGATCCATGTCGCTAGTAGGTCCCCGTCCTCCGCTGGCGACCGAAGTAGAGCGCTACGACATTCGGGCCCATCGACGTCTGCTGGTCAGACCCGGAATGACCGGGCTTTGGCAGGTCAGCGGACGATCACTGCTTTCCTGGGACGAAACCGTTCGGTTGGACCTTTACTACGTGGAGAATTGGTCATTCTTGGGGGACCTGACGATTCTGCTACGCACCTTCAAAGCCGTTGTCAGCCGCCACGGTGCGTTTTGAGCGGCACACTACTTCTGCTCGGCGAGGATTCTTAGATGACTGATAGTTCACCAATTCATGTAGGCCATAAGCAATGTGACCGCTTCAGCCGCAAAAGGACTCTGTTGCTGATCGCAGCGGCAGTATCAGTCGTGTTGCTCGCGGCGGGCGGATGGCTCGCCTTCCGTGGACTACAAGTGAAGCAGAATCTCGAGGCGACCGTGGCACTGGTTCCCACTCTGCAGGAACAGGTTGTTGCCCGTGATCTAGCGGCGGCCGGACTCACCCTCGACGAGCTTCAAGGCCATACGGCCGAGGCACGGGCGGCTGGCACCGACCCCCTATGGAAAGCCGCCGGCCTGCTTCCGTTCATCGGGGCTAGTTTTTCTGCGGTCAGCGAGGTCACGGTCTCTGCGGACGACGTCATCAACCGTGCTGTTGCGCCGATGTTCGACAAAGTGGAGACCCTCGACTGGGATGCACTGACCCCTGTCGACGGGCGGGTGGACGTCGAGCCGCTCCGTGAGCTTGCGCCCACCCTTGCTTCCGCAGCGAATACCATCCAGCTGTCACACAACCGACTGGAGGGCATCGACCGTTCGCGGCTACTTCCCCAGGTAGCGGATCCGCTCGGGAACGCCGTCGCGGCCCTCGACGAAGTACGGAATCCACTCAACAGCGCCTCCCGTGCGGCCCAACTGCTGCCTTCCATGATGGGTGCCGACGGCCCGCGCACCTACCTGGTGCTGATCCAGAACAGCGCCGAGGTTCGAGCGACAGGAGGTATCCCGGGAGCACTCGCGGTTATCACCGCGGAGGACGGCCGGATTGCCCTGACCAATCAGGGTAGTGCTTCGGATATGGGCAGGTTCAACCCGTCCCTTACGGTGGATCCCGAGCAGGAACAAATATACTCTCGCCGGTTGGGCGCCTACATGCAGAGCGTGAACCTTACCCCGAACTTCCCCACCGCCGCCCGGACGGCAAAGGGGATGTGGGAAGAGCGAAAGGGCGGCGCGCCGATTGACGGAGTGATTGCGCTCGACCCCGTAGTGCTTGCCAATATCCTCTCCGCTACTGGCCCCGTTGATCTGGGCGAATTCGAAGACCCGGAAATCGGAAACGTCCTCGCGGACAGCTCATTACCCAGCTCGCTGACGCCCGAGAACGTGGTGCCGACACTGCTCTCCGACGTCTACGCGCAGATCGAAGCCCCCGCGCTGCAGGACGAATACTTCGCCGCGGTTGCAAGCAAGATCTTCAGCGCTGTGGCGGGTGGCCAGGGTGACAGCAGCAAGCTTATTGAGGCGCTGGTGCAAAGCTCTGACCAGGACCGCCTCTACCTCTGGGCGAACACCGCGGCGGAACAGGACCTCATTGCCCAAACCAGCCTTGCCGGGGCCGCAACCGGGCCAACCGTGGGCGGCGCGTCCTTCGGCGTCTACTTCAACGACGGAACCGCCGCCAAAATGGACTACTACGTGCGCCGGACCGCGCAGTTGCTGCAGGAGTGCTCCGACGACGGCCACTCCCAGTACACCGCCAAAGTGACCCTGACGAACACTGCTCCGCTCGATGCAGCGGAAACGCTGCCGGACTACGTCACGGGGGGCGCCGCCGGCGGTGTGACACCGGGTCATATTCGGACCAACACGGTCGCCTATGGCCCTGCCCAGGCACTGCTCCAGACCGCCCGCATCAACGGGGAAGATGTGCCTTTGGGGTCCTTCCGCCACGGCAACCGCCCCGTCGGAGTCCTCACCACCGAACTCGCCCCGGGGCAAACCGTCACCATCGAGATGGATTTTTCCAAGGTGGTCCAGAAAACGGAAGGAGTCCTCGAGGTCACACCTACTGTCCAGGATGCCGCAGAAGTAATACTGCCCCTGGAACAGACGGGCTCCTGTGATGCTGCCGGCGAGCAGACCTCGGCGGCGTCAGATTAACAGTGGGTTACATCTCAGTCGGTAGAAGGAAATTGCTGCCGATACTTGCATCGCCTCTGCTACTTTCTAAGTAGAGGAGTCCCCGTTTCAAGTAGTAAACGGCTTCGATGCAAGTAATTGAGGCTGATTCCTATATGGTACGGGGAGTGGATTCGGAGCGTTCTGGGGATCAGATGCTCAGTCACTCTCTCGTTTTTCTCGTCTCAATCACCTTATGGGGAGCTCACATGAACAAGACCGTCTCAGTTCTGGCCATCACCGGAACGCTTGCCTTCGCCGGAGCAGGAGCGGCACAGGCCGACACCCTCCGGTACAACCCCCCTGCAACTTCGGGAACCGTTGACGACGCCACCGTCGCACCGGGCGAGACTGTAGTCTTCAGCAGCAACGAAGGCCTCTTCACCCCGGGCGAGATCATCGACATCACGGTGGACCGCACGGCCGGAACGCCCTCGGCTGCAGGCTTCGGTGCAGGTGGCGCGGCAGCAGCCCGCGGCGGCTTGATCGTCCTGAACGCCATCGTCCTCACCGACTCCACCAAGGCAGACGCTGAAGGAAACTTCTCCTACCCAGTAACGCTTGAAGAAGAAGGCACGTACACGCTGACAGCGGTGGGCCGCGAATCGGGCGCAACCGTCACCTCCGTCGTCGTCGTCGATTCCGATTACGCAACGGCCGCCGGTACCACTACTGGCACCACCGGTGGAACCACCACCTCCGCCAACGGCAAGCTTGCCAACACCGGCATCGATTCCGCAATGCTCCTCTGGGGTGCCGCCGGTATCGGCGCTCTGGGTCTTGGCGCCGGAAGCATCTTCGTTGCTCGCCGCCGCGCAGGTGCCGAAGCGTAATCAGTTTCACCGCACACACAAAAGCCGGGCGGAGCGAATGCTCCACCCGGCTTTTGTGCGTCCGGCAAGAATTGGGCGATTGCCCGCCCTGCAATATCAGAGCGCAGTCAGGACCATTCCGGGATATGCGGCACGTAAGGCGCACCGATAGTCGGATTGGCCAGGTCGATTGTGTCGGAAAACCAGGGGAAGACCACTTGGAAAAGTACCGCTACCACGGCAGCGATCATTAGTACCGACGTGAGAATACGTATCCACAACGGGCCCGGCAGTTGCCGGAAAATCCATCCGTACATCGAATTAGCTCCCTTCCTGCAGTGCGGCAAGCTGGTCGGCGATCTCCGCAGGCGGACCGGCGGACAACGGCTGCCACGAGTCCAGCACCGAATAGGCGATGATGCGCTCCTGCTGGCCGAACCGCGGGTTGCAGCTGGTCAGGGTCAACAGGCTTTCCTGGGGACTGGTCCCAGGTTCAGTAGGCACGGGAAGCAATACGTCAGCACGCTCCGGCAGGACGATTTCAGTGTTGCGGAACACGTACGTGTAGAACCCGTCCGCCGTCTGGACGTAGATCTCATCCCCCGGCACCAGCGTGTGGATGTTGTCCAGGACGGCCCCGTGGGTCTGGCGGTGCCCTGCGACCGCAAAGTTCCCCGATGCCCCCGGCATCGTTGTCGAAGGGTAATGTCCGAGCCCCAACGTATCGAGAACGTCCATGCCCGTCCCTTCCGCCAGCGGGCGGCTGTAGTCGGCCCCGAAGCGTGGGATATAGACAACTCCGAACGTCTCGCCAGGTGCCGGGGCCTCCGCGACTGGTGGAGGGCCGAAGTCCACGGGCGCGGCAGCGACATCGGGACCTGAAGCGACGCCGGGCGCGGCGGGCAGCGGCGACGACGGGCCGCTCCCCCGGACGAACTGCTCCACCGCCTTGTTCTGTACGGCACCGGCCTGCACCCCGGTCCACCAGAACTCCCAGCCCACGAACAGAAGGGCAAGAATGCCGAACGTGAGGAGCAGTTCGCCTGCAATCCCGATGACGCTCGTCCGCCTGGACCCAGGACGCCTACGTTTTTCCACCTTTTCGGCCCTAGCCACGATCGTCACCGATGAAGCATGTTCCGCTCGCGAGGACCGGCAGCACCACGCTCGACACATTGCCGTCCCGGATGTACGCCATCAGGCACCTGGTGCCGGTGCGCACACCAGCCTGGATCGCGTCTGCCTCAAGCCCCGTGGGCGTAGTGCTGGCGGAGACTTCCAGCGTGTCAGCTGGAACGCCCGCGGATACAAGGGCATCCCTCAGCTGCTCCCGGCTGGGCTGCGGCGAGGATGCCACGAGGTCCGTCAGTGCCCTCTCCATGGTCTGCTGAAGGGCTTTATCCTCTGCACCTGTCTCCGATTCTGCGGAGGGGGCGCCGGGAGATGCTTCCCCTCCGACGCTGAGAGGCGCCGGAGGGGAAGCGACGCCGGTGGAAAGCACCGTCGACCGTTCCGACGTTGCGCCTTCGCTGTCTGCCGACGGCTGCGAACATCCAGCCAGTAATCCAGCCAAGGCAACGGCCGTGACGCTGACCCTGAATTGGGTGGTGGCACGGCGTCGTCGGGCTTCTACACCTCTCGGGATCACTGAGCCGTACTCTACGAGGCGCCCGGAGGGGTGATGCCGCCGGTGCACGGTGCACCGGGCTCGCGCGTCTGCTCGCCCTCGATGTACTTGGTCAGGAAGGCGCCGAGGCGCTCGTCATCGGCGGAGTCGACCTCGAGCTGGAGGCCCCATGCGGTAGCGGTGACCGGGCTTTCCTGGTCAGCATTGGGGCTGAGCACCACGTAGGAGCGGCTGCCGACGAGGTCGGTCAGCGCGTCGATTTCCTCCTGCGGGAGGTCGGCCTGGTAGGTGACCCACACCGCTCCGTGCTCCATGGAGTGGATGGTGTTGGTAGCAGGTATCGGCTCCGTGTAGACCCCACAGTTGGTCCAGACCGGGTTGTGGTCCCCACCGACCGGCGGGTTCTGCTCGTACGTGACGTCGGCCTCGGTGTGGTTGAAGGTGAGGTCCTCGTAGGTCTGAACGCCCTCGATCGGCTGGGCTGCGAGCTCATCGGCGCGGTTCCGCTCCTGGATCTGGCCCACGATCACGATGGTCACCGCCACGATGATGGCCAGGATCACGGCGCCGATTCCCCCGAAGATCAGGGCGTTGCGCTTTCGCTCGCCGGCACGCTGCTTGGCCTGGATGGCCGCCAGACGCGCCTGGCGGTCCGTATTTTCCTGGGCTCTCTTCTTATTCAACGATCAATTCCTTAGTGCGGAGGGGTTTGGTTCCTATGTTCAATCTACCGGCGGAGCCGGTCACAACTCGTCGAGCAACGCCTGCATGAGATCAATTTCGGCCTGTTGTGAATCCTCGATTCTGCTGGCAAGGGTGCGCACCTGCTCGGTCGAGGCGAGTTCCACGCCGGCTGCAGCCATCTCGACACCCGCCACGTGGTGATCGATCATCAGGGTCAGGTAGATGCGCTCGGCGTCGTCGTCCGAGGCTGCGGCGAGTTCTTCCAGCTGCTCGGGCGTGGCCATGCCGGGCATCAGTCCGTCGGCACCGACAGCCATACTGCCTGCACCGCCGGTGCTTTCCATACCGGCGGTACTGCCCGACTCCATCGAATGATCCATGGCCCCTTCAGCCATCGACGTCATCCATGCCATTCGAGATTCTCCGCTACTCTGCGGAAGGCCCCATTCCTGCAGCCACGCGTACATCTGACCTTTTTGCTGCTGCTGCGTCATGGCGACGTCGTAGGCGATGGTGCGCAGGGTCTCGTCATCGGTGCGGTCCCTCAGCATCATGGACATCTGCACTGCCTGTGCGTGGTGCACCTGCATGTCCCGTGCGAAACCGGCGTCGGCGCTGGTGGTACCGGGATGGGGCGAACCTGCTGACACTCGGCCCGCAGTGAATGCCAGGACGAAGAGTGCCACCACGGCGATTCCCGCAAGTACGAGCAGGGTCAGCCTTTGCCAGGCGGACATGGTTGTGAACATTGAGGTCCTTGGGAATTGGGGTTTCGCATTCAAACGTACGGCACAATGCTGGTGGTTTCCTCGACGGCAGATGGGAATAGGATCTTCCCCACCCGAGTTATACCCCCAGAGGGTATACTTGGTTCAACGATGAAGGAGACTCATGAGCGAAACAACATCCTCAGCGCCACCCACCCGCGGGTACAGCGCCGAAAAGGATGCCTATCTCACGCGGTTGCGCCGCGTGGAGGGCCAGGTCCGCGGTATTGCGCGCATGGTGGATGAGGACAAGTACTGCATCGACATCCTCACCCAGGTGTCCGCCATCAACAAGGCTCTCCACGCCGTCAGCATGGGCCTCCTCGAGGACCACATCGCGCACTGCGTGGTCGGTGCTGCCCAGGAATCACAGGTGAGCGGCAATGACGAGAACGTCCAGGAAAAAGTGCGGGAAGCGACGGCGGCCATCGGCCGTCTCCTGCGCTAGCAATACCATCCACAACACTATTTCAAGGAGATTCATCATGAGCACCACCACTGTCAATGTCACCGGAATGACCTGCGGCCACTGCGTGGAAGCGGTGAAGAGCGAGCTCAGTGCCCTTCCCGGGGTCCAGTCCGTAGAGATCGACCTCGTCAAGGGCGGCCTCTCTGCCACCACCATCACCTCCGAGGGTGCACTGGATTCGGCGCAGGTCAACGACGCCGTTGCCGAGGCCGGCTACAGCGTGGCCTCCAGCGACTCCTGACCATGAGCGCCTCCGAAGCCCCGACACAGACCTCCCCCGCGCCGTCGCGCGTGGTGGAACTCGACATCCAGGGCATGACGTGCGCGTCCTGCGTGGGCCGGGTCGAGCGCAAGCTCGGGAAGCTCGACGGCGTGGAGGCCAGCGTCAACCTGCCGCTTGAATCGGCGGTGGTCCGGGTTCCGGCCCACATCTCCGACCAGGACCTGCTGGACACCGTCAAGGCCACCGGTTACTCCGCGCAGCTGAAGCCGGAGGATCCTCACGGGCACAACGACGCTGCGCACGACGATGCGCACGCCGCACCCCTGCTCCGCTCCCGCCTGATCGTGGCCGCTGTGCTGACGCTGCCCGTAGTGCTCATCTCGATGATTCCTGCCCTCCAGTTTCCGCACTGGGGGTGGGTGGTCCTCGCGCTGGCCCTCCCGGTGGTGGCGTGGTCCGCATGGCCCTTCCACCGGGCCGCACTGGTGAACGCCCGGCACTTCTCGTCCACCATGGACACGCTGGTCTCGATCGGGGTCACCGCGGCCTTCGCGTTCTCCGCATGGCAGCTGATCGCTGATCCGCTCGCCACCCAGCACCCCGGCATGATGATGGGCGGCCACGCCCTGTACTTCGAGGTGGCCGCCGTGGTCACCACCTTCCTTCTGCTGGGCCGCTTCCTGGAGGCCAACGCCAAACAGCGCGCGGGAGATGCACTCCACTCCCTGCTGAGCCTCGGCGCCAAGGAAGCCACCGTGCTGCGCACGGTGGACGGCGTCCGCATCGAAGTGACGCTCCCGGCCGGCACCCTCATCCCCAACGACGAATTCGTGGTGCGGCCCGGCGAGAAGATCGCCACCGACGGAGTGGTGGTCGAGGGCCATAGTGCCGTCGACGCCTCACTGCTCACGGGCGAATCGGTTCCCGTGGAGGTGTCGCCGGGCTCGGGCGTCACCGGCGCCACCATCAACACCTCCGGGCGCCTGATCGTCCGGGCGACGCGCGTGGGAAGCGACACCACGCTCGCCTCCATGGGTCGACTGGTGAGCCAGGCCCAGAGCGGCAAGGCCCGCATCGCCCGCCTCGCCGACCGCATCAGCGCCGTTTTCGTCCCGATCGTCCTCGGGATCGCCGTCGTCACGTTCCTTGCCTGGCTGGTGTTCACGGGCGATTCCAATCTCGCGTTTACCGCGGCGGTTGCCGTCCTGGTCATCGCGTGTCCGTGTGCCCTGGGCCTTGCGACTCCCACGGCGCTCCTGACGGGAACCGGGCGCGGTGCCCAGCTGGGCATCCTGATCCGCGGGCCGCAGGTGCTCGAGGACACGCGCACCGTGGACACCATCGTGCTGGACAAGACCGGCACCGTGACCACCGGCAAGCTGGCCGTGAGTGGCGTCGTCATGCTGGGCGCCCTGGCGCAGGATGAACTGCTGCGCACTGCCGGGGCCCTCGAGGCAGCGAGTGAACATCCGATCGCGCAGGCGATCGCGTCGGCGGCGAGCGCGGCAGCCGACGGCCCCCTGCCCGACGTCGGAGGGTTCGCCAGCGCTCCCGGCGGCGGTGTGCGCGGGGAGGTCGAGGGCCGCTCCGTGGTTGCCGGACGCGCCGGGTGGCTGGCGGAGAACGGCATCCCCGTGTCCGCGGTGCACCTTCAGGAGCTGCGGAACGCCGAAGCTCTCGGTGCCACCGTGATATGGGTTGCCGTGGACGGCCGGGTCGAGGGACTGCTGAGCCTCACCGACACCGTCAAGGACGGATCGGCACGCGCCATCCGCCGCCTGAAGGAGCTGGGCCTGAAGCCCATCCTGCTCACCGGCGACAACGAGTCGGTGGCGCGGCAAGTAGCGGAGGCCGTCGGGATCGACCCGGCCGACGTCCGCGCAGGCGTGCTCCCTGAGGGCAAAGTGGCGGCCATTCGGGAACTGCAGGCCGCGGGAGCCACCGTGGCCATGGCCGGCGACGGCGTGAACGATGCCGCAGCGCTCGCCCAGGCGGATCTGGGCATCGCGATGGGCTCGGGCACCGACGTCGCTATCGAGGCGGCGGACCTCACCGTCATGGGCAACAGCCTGGAGCAGGTGGCCCAGGCGATCGAGCTCTCACGCAGGACGCTGGGCACCATCAAGACCAACCTCTTCTGGGCGTTCTTCTACAACACCGTGGGCATCCCGGTTGCCGCCCTGGGGCTGTTGAATCCGATGCTGGCCGGTGCTGCGATGGCCGCGAGCTCAGTGCTCGTGGTGCTCAACTCGCTGCGGCTGCGAAGTTTCGGTAAGTAGCGGAACGTACGGAATCGGCTCGGCCCCGGCAAGGTCGATTCCGTGCGGCCCGCCCTGCAGTCCGTCCGCGTCGCCGTCGAGCGGCCCGTCGCCGTTCCTGGAGCGGAGCTCGTCCGTCCGCACACACACCACCCCGGCCACGATGAGCAGGCCGCCCAGCAGCTGGATGGGTCCCGGGAGTTCACCGAGCACCAGCCAGGCGGCGACGACGGCGAAGAGCACCTCGGTGAGTGCCACGAAGGATGCCACCTTGGAGCCGAGTTCCTGGGCCGCCAGGATTCCGGTGACATAGGCGGCGACCGTGGAAATCAGCACCAGCACTGCCACGGGGACCAGCCAGCTGAACTGCGCCCCGGCAATGGTGACGTCGGTGAAGGCGAATTCGAAGGGCATCACGTTCGTGAGCCCCAACAGGAGGATGGTGAGGGCGCCGACCACCATTCCACCGCCGGCCATCACGAGCGGCGGCAGCGAGTCGTCGATTTTCGCGGACATCAGGAAGAAGACCATGAGGCAGACCGCGGCGGCCAGGCCGTACAGCACGCCGATGGGGTCCAGCCGTGCGTCGCCCGCGGGGTCGAGCACCAGCAGCAGGCCGAGAATCGCCACCACCGATCCGGCGGCCGTCAGCCGGTGGGGTGCCCTGCGGGACCGGATCCACAGCCAGCCGACGATCAGCACCGGGGCCAGGTATTCGAGGAGCAGCGCCACGCCCACCGAGAGGCGCTCCACCGCGTTGAAGTAGAAGAGCTGGCAGAGGGCGATCGCCGTCATTCCGTAGATGATGAGCGTCAACGCATTGCCCTGCAGTGTTGACCACCGGCCACGCAGGGCGATGAGGACGGGCACGAGCAGCACCAGCGCCGCGCCGCCGATCCGGACGCCGACGGCGGCTCCCGGGCTCCACCCGATTTCGAGGAGTGCCTTGGCGAAGGGGCCCGACATCCCGAAGGTCGCAGCGGAAAGCACCGCGATCCAGAGGCCGGAGGCGGCACGCGTGTTCACAGGGCTGGTCCTTACTATGCGGGTCCGCGTGCCATTAGGTGTCAGAACCGTCGGATGGTTATGGTAGTGACACTAACGCCGGGCATCGTCAGGAGTCAACATGTCATTCACCCATGACACCGAAGTGGCCCTCGTCTCTGCGGCGGCACTCGTCAACACCGCGAAAGAGGACCCTGACCAGCTGCTCACGCCGGCTGACCTCGACGCCTTCCTGACCGAGCAGAAGTTCTCGGGTTCCCGCACCCACACCCGGGAAGAGCTCGACGCCGTCCGGGCCCTCCGTGCCGAGCTGGAAGTTCTCTGGTTCGCGGAGGAGGACGACGCCGTCGGGCGCGTGAACAGTATCCTGCGCCGGGCCGACGCGCTGCCGCAACTGGTGCGCCACGATGACTGGGACTGGCACCTGCACGCCACCGGACCCGAGGCTCCCCTGGAGGCGCGGATGGCCACCGAGGCGGCCATGGCCCTCATCGACGTGATCCGCAGCCACGAACTGGACCGGCTCCGTAGCTGTGCGGCGGATGATTGCGACGGCGTGGTGCTGGACCTCAGCCGCAACCGCTCCAGGCGCTTCTGTGACACCGGCAATTGCGCCAACCGCATGCACGTGAAGGCCTATCGGGCGCGCAAGGCGGAGTCGGCGTAGGGCCCTGCTGAAGGTCGGTCGAAGGAATGCTGGAACGCCGGACACCCCCGCGGGGCATCCGGCGTTCCAGACGGACTGTACGGGTGGGGCTACTTCGCCCCAGCCTCCAGGATCGGGCCTGCCTGCTTCTTCAACAGGGCGGGAACGGCCTGCGCCGGGTGCACTTTGGTGCGGAGCGTGGGCTGCCAGCTTGTGTCCTCCACCAGCTGCTGGGCCTCCGGAGCCTTCGCGTTGTACGCGGCCAGCAGATCCACTTTTTGTTGATTGATCGTGTTGTCGACCGTGGTGATCGTGGTGCCCTTCCAGAACTTGATGATGCTGGCCGGATCCACGTCGGAATCGAGCGTGAAGGCGTTCGCCTCTGCCCAGAGGTGCGATTCGACGCCCACTCCCAGGCTGTACCCGTAGGGCACTCGCGCCGCATCGTCGATCACGAAGTGATTGTTGTAGGCATCCACCTGGCCGAAGCGGAGCCGCGGGGCCCGCTGGCCGATGTTCACGAACTCATTGGAGTGCAGAGTGACGCGCAGTTTGCCTCGATCACCGCGGGCCGGGTTATCAGTGGAGCCGATCAGCATGAGCTTGTCGCGGTCGGCGAAGCGGTTGTAGGAGACCGTTACCAGGTCGGAGCCGTTGGTGACGTCGATCGACCCGTCATGCTGCTGGAACGGGCGGTCGAAGTACTCGGGTGCCTCGTCATCGAAGTTCGGGTCGTCGGTGTAGAAATTGTGGTCCACCCAGACGTTGGTGGCCGAATTGATGATCTGGACCATGTCATATGCGCTGTTCCAGTTTCCGGTGTCTCCGTCGGTGGGGTCCCACTGGGGGAAGCAGTCACTCACCGCCTTATGGTTCAGGTTCCGCACAATAACGTTGCTTACACCGTTGATCTGCAGCGACAGGCCGATGAGCGCCGAGTCGGGGGAAGCGCCGACAATGGTGGTGTTGCTCGGGACCTGCAGCAGCATGGTCTGCTTCTGGTTCTCGGCGGCGGCCCGGCGGGCCTCCTCCTGCTCACCCGCAGGTTCGGCGTCCCGTCCCCAGGTCGCGGGATCATAAGCATCCAGATAGGACTGCAGCGTGTAGCCGGTGCCCTCCGCATAGTCCTCACAGCTCAGGGGGCTGCCTGCAGCGTCGGCGTTTCCGAGCAATTCGCCGTGCACCCGCACGATCTTGGGTTCATCACCGGCTTCGGCAAGCGCTGCGCTGAGTTCTGCCCTGGTGGTCACGTCGTAGACCCTGTCCTGGGTTGCGGCGGCCCCGCCTGTGGTGCCTGCCCCAACGGAAGCAAAGCCATCGCCGTCGGGCAGGACCTGCCGCTCAAGGGGAGTGCGGGAGGTGCCGCCATGATCCGAAGGCGGATTGGCACCGGCCGGGGCTGCGGCGGCGATGCCCGCAGTCAGGCTGATCGCGCATGACAGAACTAAAACTGATCGGATTCTGCTCAATGTTCTTCTCCTCGTTGAGATTGAACTGCATTCCAGAGGCCCCCGGGCGTGCTTGAGCGGGGCTCCCTCCGGGGGTTAGTCTAAGAAAACGTTTTCCCAGAGTCAACAGTGCGCAAAGGGGCCCAAGTGAAAATTGTTTCCGTCCATGAGGACACCATTCCCATCAGTTCGACCATGCGTAACGCGTGGATCGACTTCAGCAAGATGGATTCATCGATCATCGCGGTGGTCAGCGATGTGATCCGGGATGGAAAGCCCCTGGTGGGCTACGGCTTCAACTCCAACGGCCGGTACAGCGTGGGCGACATCCTGCGGCGGCGCATCATCCCCCGCCTGCTTGCGGCGGACCCGGCGGACACCCTCGACGACGCCGGAACGAACATCTCCCCGGAAAAGATCTGGGACATCGTCATGCAGAACGAGAAGCCGGGCGGGCATGGGGAGCGGTCGGTCGCCGTCGGAGTACTGGACATGGCCCTGTTCGACCTCGCCGCAAAGATCGCCGACAAACCCCTGTATCGGCACCTGTCCGACACCTACGGGGACGGCCGGCCGGACGAGGACGTCTTCGTCTACGCCGCCGGCGGATACTACGCACCCGGCAAGGGCCTGCAGGAACTCAAGGACGAGATGAAGGGTTTCCTCGACCTCGGGTACAACGTCGCCAAGATGAAGATCGGCGGGGCAAGCCTCTCCGAAGACCTGCAGCGCATCGAGGCGGCGATCGAGGTACTCGGGGACGGCTCACGGCTGGCGGTGGATGTGAACGGGAAGTTCGACCTCGACACCGCCATCCAGTACGGGAAGGCGATCGAGCCCTACAACCTGTTCTGGTACGAGGAAGTGGGCGACCCCCTCGATTACCAGCTCCAGGCCGAGCTGGCGAAGCACTACCCCCATCGGATGGCCACCGGCGAGAACCTGTTCTCCCTCGTCGATGCACGCAACCTCATCCGCTACGGCGGCATGCGCCCGGATTTGGACATCCTTCAATTCGACCCCGTGCTGAGTTACGGCCTTGTCGAATACCTGCGCATCCTGGACATGCTGCGCGAGCACGGCTGGTCCTCCCGCTCGTGCGTCCCCCACGGCGGACACCAGTTCTCCCTCCACATCGCGGCGGCACTGAAACTCGGCGGCAATGAGTCATACCCCGGCGAGTTCTATCCCACCGGCGGATTCGCAGACGAAGTCGGCGTCGAGGCGGGACGGGTGAAACTGCCTGAGACGCCGGGCATCGGCTTTGAGCACAAAGCCGCGTTCTACAAGTACCTGCGCTCGCTGCACGACTGACAGCAGAATGAGCGTTGTGATGAGAAACACAGATCCCCTTCCGAGAAAACGTTTTCTCAGGTAGGCTCGACGCAGCCACCAAGGCTAACTACGAAGATGTGGGTGGGTTATGTCGGTTTTGAGTGAGCTTTCTGATTTGAAGCGGGTCAAGGGTGGTGGGAAGCGGAAGCTGACGGCGGGTGAGAAGAAGGAG
>NZ_JADOUU010000021.1:0-43439 GCF_015751955.1 Arthrobacter sp. CAN_A214 | reverse complement strand
GAACCCTCGGCTGGGACACCCCCGCGAACCTCTTCGCTAAGCTCTTTGAAACCACCATCAGCACCTGAGTGTTGCGACGACCGGTGGATTTCACCTTGCCCTGGTGGGTACGAACAAAGCTGCCATAGTCACCCAGCGCGCTGCGGTTGGCACGGACACCTGGAACCGCTCCGCAGCACGGCGCAATGGCCACCCATTATCGACCACACACTGCGCCAACCGCAGCCTGCCCTTGGGGGTCAGAAGAGCGTTAGGGTGGGACATTGAAGACCTCCGTGCGTGGAATTGGACTCTAGACAAGCCCCACTCCACCCGGAGGTCTTCTTCATGTCACCCCACCACGCCGAACGTCACTAACCTCTGTGGTCAATACACCTAGACGGGGGTGCTGGGAGTTGTATTCCAAACTTTGCTGCGGTTGTGTGCGACGGTCCAGGTTTAGTCGATCGGACTAGGCGGACTGCCGAATTGTGGTGTCTTGAGCCCAAGCAGAGAGTGCGGATCGGGATAGTGGTCCGGGTCGGGCTACTCGATGGACGTCCAGTCAAAGGATCCTTTGACCGGACCGAGAGCGAGGTCTGACGGTGGGTCAGTGAACGTCGGTGAACTCCAGGATTGGCGGGGGAGTGGGAAACCGTGTTGTGTCCCAGCAATGTGTCTCACGCGGAGTATTCTCAACAAAGGAGAAGAAGGCCTTTGATGGGTATATGAGGAGTCGGGTTGGGAAGTATCGGGTATGCCAGGGTCAGCACGCTGGAGCAGAACGCGGACCTGCAACACGCGGCACTTCGAGCGGCAGGGTGCACGCGGATCTTCACCGACCACGGGGTGAGCGGGACAAGGGCGAGTCGACCCGAGCTGGACAAGCTCCTCGACCACCTAAGGAAGGGGGACGAGGTGGTGGTCTGGAAGCTCGACCGGTTGGGACGCAACACCCGCAACCTACTAGCCCTCATCGATGATCTCGAACACCGGGGTGTGCACTTCCGCAGCGTCACCGAAGGCATCAGCACCACCGGACCCATGGGCAGGGCGATGCTGACGGTCATGTCCGCCTTCGCCCAGCTCGAGCGCGACCAGTTGGCCGAGCGGACCAGGGCGGGCATGGCCGTAGCTGCCGAGCACGGGCGGAAGGCTGGGCGGAGGGAAATCACCGCCGACCATGCGAAGGTCAAGCGAGCCCGGGACCTCAAGGTCCAGGGGCTTGCGCCGGCTGACATCGGGAAGATCATCGGCGCCAGCCGCGCGACCGTGTACCGCTACCTGAGCATCGGCACCAATGACGCACCCTGACGAGAACCCGGGCCGACAGGGAGTGCCGCTTGTTCTCGAAGCGAGAACAACGCTTCGCGCTGTCGACCGACGGCTAGTTGGTAACGCCGCATAGGGAGTAAAGCTGCTCGTCGACGTCTTCGACGTCCTTTACGGCCGCACTGAGGAACACCTGCAGATGCACCCTATTCGGGCCAGCCTCGCACGCGGTGCGTGCTTCGAGCACCACCGCGATCAAGGTGTCCCTCAATCGGAGCAGGTCTGTCGTCTGGGCTCGTGGAGTTTCAGGAGCGTAGGAATGCTCGGCGGTGAACAGGCTCATGGCATGGACCTTAGCTGCGATTAGTGAGAGCAGCATGAAGAAACGCCCATCAGCCCCGCCAAGCAAATCAGCAGGGTCAACAATATGATCAGCGGTCATCGGGTGTCCTTCTTCGAGTTTGGTTGTGAGAGGTCACTCGAAGGATCACGCGGTGGCCGCGTCCATGTCCATCACCACGACGAACCTGACAACCGCGCTACACCATTATCAGGGACTCAACTGGAATCAGATGTCTCTGCGCTCATCCCACTGACGCAAAGCGCTCTTGACACATGCCAACTTCTGTCCAACTATTAGACGAAAGTTTGTGCAGAGACGCACAGCAGATTGGAGTAGCTCCATGAACACACTGCCACTGGCCGGTTCTGGCCCTTCGCGACGCAGTTTGCTCCTCGCCGGCCTCGGGACGGCGCTGTCAGTCCCATTTCTCTCGGCGTGCGCCGGTTTCGACACCAGCGGCACTGCAGCAGGGAAGGGAACTGTCGGATTCCTTTCAACCCAATTCACCCCCGTCGAGGAAAAGCAGCGTTACGAGGACGTTCTCAAAAAGAGCCTCAGTGTTCCTGTTGCGTACAACTCGGTTGACCCGGGGGTTTTCGCCTCGACCGTGCAGACCCAGACCGACGCCGGCAGCGTGCGGACTGCGCTCCTGGGTGGGCTCCACGGCGAACTCGCCCCTCTCGCCGATTCCCTCGAGGATGTCGATCAGATCCTGAGGGATCTCTCGGGAAGCGGCTTCAGCCAGGACATTCTCGAACTGACGAAGGTCGGTGGCACCACCTCGAAGTACGTCCCCTGGATGCAGGCGACCTACGTCGTGGCGATCAACAAGAAGGCCCTGGAGTGGCTTCCCAGCGGTGTCGATGTCAACGACCTCACCTACGAGGATTTCCTGAAGTGGGCGCAGGCCGCCAAGAAGGGCGCAGGACGTCCTGTCTTCGGAATGCCTGCCGGGCCGAAGGGGCTCCACCACCGCTTCTACCAGGGGTTCCTGTTACCGAGCTTCACCGGTGGCCAGATCACAACCTTCCGCAATGAGGACGCCGCGACGGCGTGGGAATACATGAAGGACCTGTGGGACGCCATGGCCCCGGCATCCACCAACTTCGACGCCATGCAGGAACCCCTGGCCCGCGGAGAGGTCCTGGTCGCCTGGGACCACGTCGCCCGCCTCATCGGCGCACCCGCCGACAACCCGGACGAGTGGCTGATGGTTCCCTCCCCGCGCGGGCCCAAGGGTCGCGGCTACATGCTGATCGTTGCGGGGCTCGCGCTCCCGAAGAACGGGTTGGAGCGTGAGCGGGCAGAACAGGCGATTCGTGGGCTGGCCGAACCTACGACCCAGATCGAGACGCTGCGCAGCAATGCCTTCTTCCCCGTGATTCAGACGGAGCTTCCGACAGACCTCGCGGGCGCGATTGCCCTCGAGGCCGCCGCCGTGCGGCTCCAGCAACGGTCCGCCGATGCACTCCTGGCCCTTCCCCCGGTAGGCCTCGGCCCCAAGGAGGGCGAGGTGTCCCAAATCTTCAAGAACTGCTTCCAGGAGATCTGCCTTAACGGTTCCGCCGTTCAATCCACGCTGGATGACCAGGCCACACAGTTGAACACCATCCTGAAAGAACTCAGCGTCCCGTGCTGGGCCCCCGACCCCGTCTCATCCGGCGACAAGTGCGAGGTAGCGTAATGACCGTCGATCTACCCCCGGCTCCGGCTCAGCTGGACATACCCGCCCGTCCCCGCCGCATCCCGCCCGCGGTGCTGCTGATCGCACCGTCGATCGTCTTCATGGCTCTTCTCCTCGGCTGGCCCGTGATCCAGGGAGTGCTCCAAGCTTTCCGCAGCGACGGCGGATTCACCCTCGAATTCGTCACCCGGATGGTCGAGGATCCCTACTTCTGGCCCGCTGTCCGGAACACACTCCTGCTGATTGCGGTGATGATTCCGCTCCAGTTCGCCTTCGCCATCACCATGGCACTGCTCCTTCGGTCCAATCCACGCCTGGATAAGGTTCATTTCTTCATTTGGGCCATACCCCTGGCACTCAGTGACCTTGCTGCGGGCCTTGTGTGGCTGTCGATCTTCAACGACCGCGGCTACTTCAACTCCGTGCTGGCCTCCCTCGGCCTCGATACCATTCCCTGGCTTGCTTATGACAACCCGTCCACCCTGTTCTTCTGCGTCCTCGTCGCCGAGGTGTGGCGGTCGACATCGCTAGTGCTCGTGATCGTCGTGTCCGGACTCCAGGGAATTCCCAAGGACTATGACGAAGCCGCTCAGGTCTTCGGGGCAGGGTTCTGGCAGCGTTTACGCCACGTCACTCTCCCCTTGCTCAAACCGAGCCTCCAGGTAGCCCTGATCCTGCGGACGATCCTCGCGTTCCAGACCTTCGCCGTGGCGCAAGCTCTGACGGGACAGAACTTCCCACTGGTTGTCGGGGAAACCTACCGCTGGTACACGGCTCTGCAGAACCCCAACGTGGCCGCAGCCCTCGCCCTGGTGATCCTCGTGGCGTCGATGCTGATTTCCATTTTTTACCTGCGGGCTCTCCGCGACAAAGGGCAGGAAGGCACCCGATGACGACGACACGCATTGTCGACACGACCCCCGCGCAACCTGTGGTCGACCAGGCGCCGCTCAAACGGCAACAGCGGAACCGGGCGCTGCTTCAGGCGGCCTGCATCCTGATCTCCCTCTTCATGCTGATCCCCATCTACCTGATCTCCTTGGCCGCACTCTCCACACGGGAATCACTCAACGAATTTCCGCTGAGCCTGCTGCCCACGAGTCTTTCCTTGGAGACGCTGAGGGCGTTCCTCGGTTCAACCGGGATCATCGGAGCCTTCGGCAACTCCATGATTGTCGGCCTCGGGACGCTCTTCATTTCAGCTCTGATTGGGATTCCGGCGGGCTATGCCCTGGCCCGGTTCGCTTTCAAGGGCAAGGAGCCGTACCAGTTGTTCCTGCTGTTCACCCGGGCACTGCCCATCGTGGTTCTGTCGGTTCCTCTGGCCAGGCTTTTTTTGACAGTCGACCTGTACGACACGACGTATGCCGTGATCCTGCTGCATACGGCACTGGCGCTGCCCACGACGGTCCTCATCTCAGCAAGCGTCTTCCTCAGCGTCCCCATCGACGTGGAGGAGGCTGCCCGTGTTTTCGGTTGCACACCAGCGGGCGCCTTTCTCAAGGTGGTACTGCCGATGGCTCTGCCCGGTCTTGCGGCGGCCTCCATCTTCACCTTCGTCATGTCCTGGAACGAGGTGCTCGGCGCGTCGATCCTCACCCTCGACCACCGCACCTTGCCGGCGCAGGTCCTCACGTCCCTCTCGGACTCACCCTTGGCGTACCGGTTTGCCGGTGGTTTCGCACTGGTCATTCCGTCGATCATTTTCATCGCGTTCATGCGCCGCTACCTGACCAACATGTGGGGCTCGACGATTCGCTAGGCCCGGCAGCACCCCTCCCATCTTTCTCCACCCCTTTCGAAGGAGCCGATTATGGCGGACATTGCCATTTCCCACCTCGTCAAGACCTATCCCGGCGGTACCGAACGGGCAACCGATGACGTGTCGCTCGACATTAAGGACGGCGACTTCACCGTCCTGCTTGGCCCCTCGGGCTGCGGCAAGACAACTCTCCTGCGCATGCTCGCCGGTCTCGAACTGCCCGACGCCGGATCTGTTGCCGTGGGCGGCAGAGATGTAACGTATCTACCCCCCAACAAGCGGAACATGTCCATGGTTTTCCAGTCGTACGCCGTCTTCCCGCACCGCAAGGTCCGGTACAACATCGGATTCGGACTCGCGATGGCCAAGAAGACCAAGGAGGAGATCGACCGCAAGGTCATGTGGGCCGCCGACCTGTTACAGCTCGGCCCCTACCTCGACCGGCTTCCCGCCCAGCTCTCCGGCGGCCAGCGCCAGCGTGTCGCCGTCGCCCGTGCCATCGTGATGGACGCCGACGTCCTGCTGATGGATGAACCCCTGTCGAACCTCGATGCCCTACTGCGCCTCAACTTCCGGTCAGAATTGAAGAAAATCGTCAAGGACCTCGGGACGACGACGGTGTACGTCACCCACGATCAGAGTGAGGCCCTCTCCCTGGGCGACCGCGTGGCCGTTATGAAGAAGGGAAGGATCGCGCAGCTCGGCGATCCCCTCGATGTCTATGACGCACCGGCTGACCGTTTCGTGGGTGGTTTCATCGGTTCCCCGCCGATGAACTTCATCAACGCGAAGGTCTCCGACGAAGGCGATGTGCTGGTGGTGGGTGATCAGCGGCTCCGCGCGCCTTCCCTCCTGCGGTCCTTCTCGAGCACCGAGGTCGTCCTCGGAGTGCGGGCGGAAAACGTTGCGGTGGACACCCGGCGTTCCTCCGGCGATGTCCCGGGGACGGTGCTGGTGGTCGAGCCGATGGGTTCCTCGATCCTGCTAACAGTTGAGGTGGAGGGCCAGACCATCAAGGTCCAGGCGCCGCCCACCTTCCGCACTGCCCCGCACCAGACCATCTGGCTCACCTTCACTTCTGCCAGCATGCGCTTCTACGACCGCGAAACCGCAATGGCTCTGGTTGCCCGATGAGCTCCGACACAATCAGCACCGAGCAGCTACGCACCTCGGCGATCGAGGTCCTCCGCCTCAACGACCTCGGCACCATGACGACCGCTGCACCAAATCTCTACCCTCATATGTGGAGCTGGGATGCCGCGTTCGTCGCCATCGGTCTGGCGAGGTTCGACGTTCCACGGGCTATCACCGAACTGAGGACCCTACTGGCAGCCCAGTGGACCACCGGGATGATTCCGCACATCGTCTTCACCGATGATGACACCGGCTACTTCCCCGGCTTCGACCGCTGGGGAACCGCGGGCGCAGCGGCACTGCCGGACGGAACCAAGAGCAGCGGAATTTGTCAGCCCCCGGTCCACGCGATTGCCGTGCGGCACATCCTCGATCGAGCCCGCGAAAACGGCGGTGCAGATCAGGAAGCCGCGGAAGCATTCTTGGCGGAGTCCTTCGACGGGTGGTTCGCCTGGCATCGGTGGCTCGCCGCAGTGCGAGACCCCGACGGAGTAGGACTCATCGAAATTCACCACGGGTGGGAATCGGGATTCGATAACTCGCCCCGGTGGGACGGCCCCTACGCGGGTATCCGCCCCGGGCGCGTCGAACCCTTCACCCGCAGGGACACGCTGCACGTTGCGGACGTCAGCGAACGCCCGGACGACGCCGAATACACGAAGTACCTCTGGCTCGTGCAACAGATGGCCTCGGTGGGATACGACGACGACGCGGTGCAGGAGGTCGTGGATTTCCGCGTCCGTGACGTCTTCTTCTCCGGCATCATGTCCGCGGCCAGCGATGTCCTCGCAGGTCTCGCCGATGAGTTGGGACGGTCCGGTGATGCCACCGAACTCCGGCACATGTCGGATCGGTTCCGAAACGGCGTCGATTCCACCGTGGACCCGGTAAGCGGATTGGCACGGGACTATGACGTGCTGGCTGGACGATGGATCGCCACGGACACCGTTTCCGGTTTTGCGCCCCTGATTGCCGGTGGGCGCCCCGACGTCCTCGCTCGACAGCGGAGCATCTTGCAGGGCCCGGAATGGTTGGGTCACCCGCAACTGCTCTTCGCCCTGCCGCCCTCGACTTCGCCGTCCAGCCCGGCCTTCCGGCCTCGCACCTACTGGCGTGGCCCTGTCTGGCCGTTCCTAAATTTGCTCCTGGGATGGGCTTGCGCCCGCGACGGCCAATTAGGGCTATACCGGACATTGCGCTCGGAATCCTTGCGCCAGCTGTCCGACCTGACCTTCGGCGAATACTACGAGCCCTTTACGGGTGAACCACTGGGCAGCCTGGCACAGGCGTGGACAGCAGCCGCCGCGCTGGAGTGGCTCGGCGGTGAAGGAACTCCCGTTGCCGATTGAGCTTGTGCAGGAAAGGTGCAGGGCATGAACAACTCATCACCCTCTTCTGGCCCCGGTCACATTGTCATCGGCCTGGACATCGGCGGGTCAAAAACTCGCGGCATCAGAATCGTCAACAGCACCGTCACCGACGACAGGGTCGCGGCTAGCGCGAACATCCAGAATGTCAGCGTTCACGTAGCGGCCTCGAATTTGGCCGGCCTGCTCACCGCACTCGGAGCGGATAAAGCCGGACACATTTACGTCGGTGCCGGTGGTGCAGACACGGACAAGGACCAGGAAGAACTCCGACGACTCATCGCTCCCTATGCCCCGGACGCTACAGTAACGATCGTGCATGACACGCGTCTGATTCTTGCGGGTGGCGGCATGGAAACCGGAATTGCGGTCATTGCAGGTACCGGTTCAGCAGCATGGGGTATCACAGCAGACGGCACAGAAGCCCGGGCTGGAGGCTGGGGTTACCTTCTTGGCGACGAGGGAAGCGGATACTGGTTGGGTCGTGAGGCGGTCAGGCACAGTTTGCGTCGCGCAAACCTTGGTCTACCTTCTGATGGCCTTACTACGGCACTGCTGGCCAGATGCGACCTCGGTTCGCCCGAGGAACTGATCAGGCTCTTCCACGGTGACACCGACAGGACCTACTGGGCAGACAAAGCATGGGCTGTCTTTGACTGTGCGGATTCGGGGCACGCGGCGAGCCAGAGACTAATCAAACAGGCCGGAGAAGACCTTGCGGAGCAGACTCTCCAAGTGGCCACCCGCCTCCATCTCCCAGGACCCGTGGTGTTGGGCGGAGGACTCGGCGTGAACCGGCCGACGCTGCAGGAAGCCTTCACAGCGAACCTTGCACTCCATGGAATTACCGAAGTCTCTATCCTCCCTAGGGAGCCGGTATTCGGCGTTCTGTATCTCATAGGGCAGGCGACTCGATCCGTTCTCCTGAAGTAACCTGCGAAAGGAACTAGCGTAATCGAGCGGAGCGGGAGGACGACATGACAGTTGAACGGATGCCCGCCAGCGCGGGTGGAGCGACTTCTCACGGGCATCTCCTGGAACTCATCCGCGCCAGAGGTGGCCTCTCTCGCCAGCAGCTCCTTTCCGCTACAGGGATGTCCCGCGCGACCCTCTATGAACGCCTCGACACACTCCTCAGGTGCGGCTTCATCTACGAAGCCGAGCCGCTCGAGGCAACAGGAGGACGCCGCTCCCGCAAGATCCGCTTCGACGACCAGGGCCGCGTGATTCTCGCGCTGGCTCTCGGCCAGACGCACGCAACGGTGACCGTCACCGACACGCACGGATCCCCACTGCGGTCACTCGCTTTAAGCCACGACATCAGCGGACCTTCGAGTGCCGTGCTCACGCCCTTAATCCAAGCAGGAAAGGCCCTCGTCGCGCAGGTTGACGGAGAGGTCCTAATTGGGATCGGTGTCAGCTTGCCGGCGCCCGTGGAAGCCATCACCGGGCACGTCAGTCATGCCACCACCCTCCCCGGTTGGTCACCGGACGCGGTGGTCAAAGCCATATCTGACGTGTGGACGGAGCCGTTGGTCATCGAAAACGATGCGCGGGCGGCAGCCCTCGGAGAACGACGCAGTGACACTGAAACGATCGTCTACGTCAAGGTAGCAACGGGTATCGGCTGTGGCATCGTGGTCGAAGGATCCATTTTGCGCGGCGCCCACGGGGCTGCCGGTGATATCGGACACATCCGTATGACTGATGACGGCCCTCTCTGCCGCTGCGGACGACGCGGATGCCTGGCCGCCCACAGTTCAGGTAGGGCGATCCTCGATCGGCTCGCGCATGAGGCATTCGATGACTTGGACGACGTTCGCGAGGCTGCTGGTGCAGACGATCCTGGACTGTCACGGATTCTTGCAGACGCTGGAGGAGTGCTGGGCCGTGCCCTTGCCGCGACGATCACCACGATCAACCCGAACAGGATCGTCATCGGAGGGAAAATCGGTTCCCTTCCAGGCTTCATTCGTGTAGTGAGAGCGAGGGTGATGGAGGATGTCGTGGAGCGCATTGCCGACGGCTTGATCATCGAGGCTGGCCATCCAGGGGACCAGTCCGCCGTTCAGGGCCTTGCGACCTTGGTAATGCGTACGGTTTTCGCTCCCGACGCGGTCGACGCCGCTGTCACGGACTACATAATGGCTTAGGGCTCATTCCTGACGTCGCGGCGTCTGGAGATGAGCCCGAAGGCGCTGCTTCGAAAGGCATAACCGAGGCAGCCGGGCAAACCAGAACAAAAACCTGAGGGTCTACCCAAACCATTCGTGATCTCGCTGAGCTGCACCCGCCCGATGTACCGGCGCTCGACCCACAGGGTGTAGGTCGCCTCGACCGAGACCTGCCGCGCTACGTACTCGCAGCACTGGGAAGTATTCGGCGGGAGCCCGGTGGCGGCGTCGCCGGCACCCTTCTGCTGGTTCGTGGGTCCGTCGGTGGACTGCAGGTTGAGCGGATCGCTCGCGAATGCGACGCGCTGGTCGGGGGTGAGCTGCTGGGCGCCCTTCTGCCAGGCGTTGGAGAGGGCGACGACATGGTCGATCTGCGCCTTAGTGCTCGTCGTTTGCCCGCGCAGGAGCGAAATCGTGGACGCCGTGTAGGGATCGTCGAGCACGCCCGACTGGACCTTGCAGGGCACCGAGTTTGCGTACACGGGGTAGGAAAGGTGTGGCGTTGGGGTACACCCATAACTGACGTCAGGAGTTTAAGCAGCAGAGTGCCTAGATAGGTTCACATTCATACTTGTTGGACGCCTCATGGCATTACTCTTCGACTTCAACCTGACAGATCGGTGGAAAGAGGACGATGACGGGCCAGCGAGTCGGGTATATCCGAGTCAGCACCCTTGATCAGAACACGGTGCGCCAGCTCGACGGCGTCCAGGTCGATAAGGTCTACGTCGATAAGGCCTCGGGCAAGGATCAGAACCGGCCGGAGCTCGAAGCGATGATCGGATTCGTCCGCGACGGGGACACGGTGCTCGTGCATTCAATGGATCGTCTCGCCCGGAACCTCGAAGATCTCCGCCACATCGTGCGTCGCCTGACAGGCAAAAAGGTCCGCGTGGAGTTCGTCAAGGAACAGCTGAGCTTCACCGGCGACGACAACGCCATGGCCACCCTCCTTTTGAACGTCATGGGTGTGTTTGCTGAGTTTGAGTGGTCTTTGATTCGGGAGCGGCAGCGCGAGGGCATTGCCCTTGCCAAGAAACGTGGCGTGTACCGTGGTCGCACTCCGTCCCTGGACGCGGCTCGCGCAGGCGAGTTGCGCGAGAAGGCCGCTGCTGGCGTCCCGAAGGCAGCACTCGCGCGACAGTTCGGGATCAGTCGTGAAACCCCGTGTACGCGTACCTCCGCAAAGGCTTCGTGTAAGCGACCGGGCCTAATGTCTTCTTAATTTCTTTGGTTGCCCCCTCTGCTTGAAGTGCTGGTGCCCCTGTCAGCAGGGTGTTCCCAGGATCCGGTTTCGGGCGTCGTCAACCGGTTTGGCCGCCGACGTGGTGTTAGTAAGTCTGCTGATGAATGGTGCGACGATAGAGGCAGGCTATACAGCGACATTCCAACGGCTGCGGGGGAGGGCTGTCGACACGGAGGTTTGGCAATGGATCCGCAAGCACGCATCCAGCAGATGAGAGAGGTCCTGTCATCGACAGGACTGACTCTCGAAGACATTTGGGTCAGTTACTACGGCATGGGTGGAGCGGTCTCCCGATTCGAGCTCGAGGCGCACCTGGGCGGGTTGCTGGTGCTGGACGATGAGCAGTGCAATGTGCTGGTCACTGCCACCAACGAACTCCTGTCCGGAATCGGCGCCGAGGCTCGGATTGAGAACTGCTACGCCGACAGGGCCGCCGCCTCGTCGATCGACTCTCGGCGGGCACTCGGGGCCGCTGGTGCTTTTCTGTTCACCGAGGAGGAGCAGGAGCAGGAACGTCTGGGAGCGGTGTCCCGGTCCCAGCTGATGGATACCGCCCAGGAGGAACGCTTCGACCGGATCGCCCAGGAAGCGAAGAACTACTTCCAGGTCAGCTCGGCGATCGTCGCGCTGATTGATGACCGGCGACAGTTCCTCAAATTCGTGATCGGGCCGGTCCAGCAGAACATGCCAAGGGAGATCACGTTCTGCAATGCGACCATCCGCAACGCCGGGCCGCTCATCGTGCGCGACGCGCTCGAGGATGAACGGTTCAAGAACAACCCGCTTGTGGTGGGGGAGCCCTACATCCGCTTCTACGCCGGCTATCCCCTGCGAGGGCCAGGGGGCTGGACGATCGGCACCCTCTGTGTGATCGACCAGGAACCGCGGGAATACTCCATGCGTGATGGAAGGAAACTTCGGATGCTCGCCCGCCAGGTTGAAGACGAAATCAACGGGCCGCGAATACTTCCAGACACAGACACAGACACAGACACAGACACAGACACAGACACAGACACAGACACAGACGACATCGATGCAGTGGAAGAGGCGGGAGGCGACACAGCCCCAGCCTTGGCCGCCAACGAAGAAGGTGGCGGGGAAAGAGCCGCGAAACCGGGCCATGGGTCAGATCCAACCCCAAAGCGGTAGTTCCACCAAAACTTCGTATAGGACCGATGTCTCTTACTGGCAGGTGTGGGTCTATCGCGACCTTCTTGCCGGTGATGCTGATCAGCGGCGCGCATACTGGAAGAACCCATTGATGTCCCGGCCTCGTGCCGCGGACTCAGCCGGATACACCGACGAGCCTCGTGCACGGGAGTGGGATTCCCTTCGGCGGTCAAGCAGTCGGCCACCGAAGGGAAACTAAACTTCTTCCTCACAGCCCCCATCACGCAGCTCACCGCAACGAACAAGCAACCGTTAGGAGCCCTGGTGTTCGCGACTCCAGCTGAACGAGCACCGCGTTCCTTGTCTGTAGGCTTCTAAGGTGCCCCCGACCGACAGTGAGTTCCGTGATAGCCGTGATCTTCAACGGCTGATGCTCGAGGATGCGGGTATCGAGCAGTTCCTTCAGGGTTTAGCCACATTGTCCGGCACGCTGTTAGGGGATCAGGACAATGTGCCGGCGTGCGTCGTGATCGAAAGAGCCAGACAGGCACGCGTCCGCGTCAGCAGCACCCCCGCCCTTGATGCACTGGTCGAGCTTCTCGGGAAGACCGAGTTCTTCTCCGCCCGCCTCGATAACGATGCGCAGGGCGTCAAGGTTTTCGCCATCACCGCTGATGCCGAATCACCCGAGTACGATCGCGCAGTAGCGGACCTTGGGTTCTCGGCGATCATGAGGGTTCCACTTGATGTGGGCGAGGAAGGCACAGGCTGCATCTTCTTCTACAGCCGAGACGCTGCCCTGCTCGGAGGGTTCGCTCGACGCGCCGCAACAGTGTTTGCAGTGCAGGCATCGGTGGCACTGCAAATGAAGATGCGCGGATCCCGTCAGGAAAATACGGCAGGAAACCTGCGCTCCGCCATGGATTCGCGCACAGTCATAGATCTCGCCGTGGGCATCATCATGAGTCAGAACCGGTGCTCACAGGACGAGGCGTTCACCTTCCTGCAAAGCGCATCGAACTCCCGCAACATCAAAGTGCGCATCCTCGCAGAGACCATGGTGGCAGCCATCACCAGCATCCCTGCCACCACCCACTACGCGGGATAGCAGCAGCTCGTCAGGCAACGCGTGCGGTGAGGTGCGCTCACCAGTGGCTACACCGACCAGTGACTACGCAAAAATCTGGCCCATGCCGATCACATAAGTTCCAGCGCCAAGTCGCTGGCCGACGAGACGGCGCAACCCAGAAGGACGCCACGGTGCAGTAGCCCGATTCGCCCGAAGGTCCTTCCTGACCTACTGGGAATGACCACGTAATAGCTTGGCGGATTCCAGTCATCGTCGCAACACGACTTCGATTTGGGTTCGAATGCTACCGGTGATGGCTGCGGGTGTGAGCGTGTTGAGGAGGCCGGCGGGGGTGGCCCAGTCCAGAGTTTTCCTGGGCCGGTTGTTGAGTTGCTGGACGACGAGATCCAGTTCCGGGGGGGTGCCTCTATGGTTTTCGTCAAGCGGCTGTGGCTAGGCGCGGTTCGTATAAGGTTCCATCTCTGAGCATGGCGTAGAGGGTGTCGCAGCGGTGGCGAGCCAGTGCAATCAGCGCTTGGTTATGGCGTTTGCCTTCGGCCCGTTTCCGGTCGTAGTAGGCCCTGGACGGTGGGTCTTTCAAGGCCGCGAAAGCGGAAAGGAACAAGGCTCGTTTGAGGATCTTGTTTCCTTTGCGTGACGGGTGGTCCCCGCGGATGGATGTTCCGGACCGCCAGGTCACTGGGGCGAGGCCGGCGTAGGAAGCCAGATGTCCGGCGGATGCGAAGTCTTTCCCGACGATTTCGGTGAGGATTCGTGCCGCAGTCCTGACGCCGACCGCCGGGAGCGATGTCAGGACCGGGTGAAGAGGGTGGGTCTCCACGAGGGCTTCGACCCGGGCGAAGACAAGGTCCCGGGATTCGTGGATGTCAGCGAGCATCCTGGCCAACTGAGGTAACACGATGGTTGCCGCGTTCGTCCCCACGACGGTGACTGTTTGCTGATTCAGGGCGCTGATGATGTCCGCTGCGAGGCGTTCACCCATTCTGGGTGCTTGCTTTGTCAGTCGGTTCCCGATCCGGCGTAGACCGGCGTGGCGTAACGCTTCGGGGGTAGGCCAAGTACGAAGCAAATCCAGCACGGCAGGGTGATCCAGGCGGGGGCCAAGGACTCGTTCCAGGGCAGGATGAATCTGCGTCAACAACCCCCGGATCCGGTTGGACGTGGCGGTGGCTTGTTTAGCCAGGTCGTCGTCAAAGCCACAAAGCATCGTTAGTTCAGCGAGCTGTTCGTCCGCGACCTGGATCGATCGCAGCGTGTGGGGCATGGTCCGGGCCGCTTCGGCGATGATGAACGCGTCCCGGGCATCGGTCTTCGCCTCACCCGGATGCAGGTCAGCGATCCGACGCATCGCCAACCCGGGCAGGTAGCCGACTGTGACGTCGGCGGATTGGGCCACCGCGACGGGGAGCGCCCCGATCGTGGCCGGCTGGTCAACTACCAGCAGCAGGCTGCCGTGTCGTTTCAGAGCGTCGAGAATTTCGCGTAAGCGGGCCTCATCATTGGGCAGAGCTTTATCGAAGAGCTTCTTCCCGGACCGGTCCGGAGCAACCGCGTGATGTTCGCCTTTGCCGACGTCCAGACCGATGAACACATCAATGTTTTCGTGGTTCCCAATCACCTTTTTCCTCCTGGTCGCAGCACCTGAAATTCCAGTGCTGGACTGTCCACGGTGTCAGAGCCCGGCATCCACGTTACGCACGACCTTCGGTCCGTCCTGCCTCTATCAGCGGTCTCTCTGGCACCTACCAACCCCGGTGACAACACCCCCCGGATCATGAGTAACTGGGGGCGGAAATCACGCCGGGGCCAGCAGGCCAGCACACCCATATCCTGCAACAGGAACGGGCTACGAAAAAGGTAACGGGGGGGGGGGTCAATTCCGTCTGCCCAGACCCCAGAACCGTCCGGCCCCCGTCAATGCCAGTACCCACAGTGCGGCGATGTAGATCACGTGCTCGTCGACAACAGGGTGTTGTTTCAGTGGTAGCGCAGAAACCCAGATCAGGCCCATCAGTACTGTCCCGCCCGCCGCTGCGACACGCAGTCCGACACCCAGTACCAGGGCGGTGCCGACGAGCATCAGACCTGCCATGAAAGCCCAGTCGACCCACACCTGCCCGGCCAGGGATCCGAACGCCTCCGCAAAGACTCCTTCAACATTGGCCAGGTAGCCGGCGGTCGGCTGTCCACCAGCGATTCACGCCTTGTCCGCCGGGGTCGCCAGCCCGAACCCGAAAGTCTTGTCCAAAAAAGCCCAGAGGAACACTGAGCCCAGCAGGACCCGCAGCACCGCCAGGGCCGCTTGAGCCTGCCTGCTCAGACCTGCGGCAGGCGAGGCAGCAAGGGAACCGCGACCATTCCGGGCCGGGCTCCGGCCGGACGTCGCTCCAGGGGCAGAGGAAACCATCTATTCACTCCAATAATCGGCGGGGCCGGGGCCTCGTTGTCACCGACGGCATCTTCAACGCCAGTAAGAGACCGAACCCGAATACTTAGATATCTCCAACTATGAAGTTCGGTACATCAAACTGTCAAGACGGGTAGGTCGAATCAGCCGTTGTTTATGCTGGCACCGTCCGTTCGGCCTTTCTCCCGCCGATGTCCAGGGGGTCGTCGACGCCCGCGTGGTGCTCGGGTGGTCAGGTGCCGAGGGTCAAGCCGGAGCCGGCGCCCTCCTCTCCGTCTTGCTCGGCCGCGGTGGTGCTCCGGCCTGGGCCCGCGGCCGGAGCTCCAGACCCAGTATCCGACTGCAGGCACTGACTCCGAGGAGGTCATCAAACGCCCCGTCTCCGCGCTCACGACCTAATCCCACCTGAAGAATCGTCGAGCTCGTACGCCACTCAAAAGTCTTCGCCGGCTCGCAGGCTCGGAGGGTACATGTTTTCGTGTACCGTTGGGGGTATGACCACGGTGACCCTCGCTCATGCCGCGGCACTGACCCGTTTGGGTAACGCCCTTTCCGAAGGCATCCGGACCCAGATCCTGTTGGCCCTGCGCAGCGCCCCGGCTCGGCCCTCGGAGTTGGCCCAGACGTTGGGGGTATCCAAGCAGGTGAAGTCCAACCAGCTGGCCTGTCTGCGCGGGTGCGGGCTGGTTGAGGCGACCCGACAGGGGCGCAGCACCTGGTACCGGTTGACCGGTCCCCGCCTGGGGGAGGCCCTGGGGGACCTGCTGGAGCTGATGATGGTCGTGGAGCCGGACTGCTGCTCCCCGGAAGGATGCACCTGCACATGAGCTCGATCTCCATCGACCCCAAGCCGATCACGGCCGCCCGCAAGGTCACCTTGCACCGGCGGGTGCGCTGGATCGTGGCTGGAACCATCACTTACAACGTGATCGAGGCGATCATCGCCCTGACAGCGGGCACCATCGCCTCCTCGGCCGCGCTGATCGGTTTCGGCTTGGACTCCATCGTCGAGGTGATCTCCGCTGCCGCGGTGGCCTGGCAGTTCACCGCGGCTGACCCGCATCGCCGGGAGAAGGTCGCCATGCGGGTGATCGCGTTGTCCTTCTTCGGCCTGGCCGCCTTTGTCACGGTCGATGCTTTGCGGACCCTGCTCGGTGCCGCCGAGCCTGAGCACTCCCTGGTCGGCATCGTGCTGGCGGCGGTGAGCCTGGTGATCATGCCGTTGTTGTCTTGGTTCGAACGTCGCACCGGGCGGGAGTTGGGCTCGGCGTCTGCGGTGGCTGATTCCAAGCAGACACTGCTGTGCACTTATATGTCGGCGGTGCTGCTGGCGGGCCTGCTCCTGAACAGCATCCTGGGTTGGTCCTGGGCCGACCCGCTGGCTGCCCTGGTCATCGCTGCCGTGGCTGTCAAGGAGGGTTTGGAGGCCTGGCGCGGGGACGCCTGTTGCTCGCCGGTGGCGGTGCTCGTGGGCGAGGGCGACGAGGGTGTCAACGACGGGTGCGGCACCGGATGCCTCTGCTGCCCCCACTGACCCTACCGACGTCGACACGGCCGGTACCGGGGGTCCGTGCCGATCGGCTTTTCCCGCGTGAATGGCACCGTGAAACGGGGCGCCCATGTTCCACGGAGCCGGTGTTGTGGGGAGGGTTCCGCTTGCGTGTTTCTCAGGCCGCGCTGGATCGGCATGAACCTGTCTTGGGCAGTGGACCCGCGCGGTAGGGAGGCTATTTTCAGGAATCGGGTCTGTCGCTCCACCAGAGCGGCCATCGCTGTCGAGCGTCGCCCCATCACCAGATGGACCTCCTGGTGGAGCGACTGACCCGCTCACCCTGGAAAGCACCGGCACGGCGGCCCCGCGCTCCTGAAAGAGGCGGGGCCGCGGCTGTGTGGATCGCCACAACCTGTGGGCGGTTCTTCTTCCCCGAGGTAGAGACGTCCGCTGGTGGTGAGACGGAGGGGCGCGATGGGAACGCAGATGTTCGCGGGTGCCCAACTATTGTGTTCGCTACCATGGTTCCATGGTGTTCTTGACGGATCTTTCGCCCAGCATGCAGAACTATCTGAAGGTGATCTGGGGTCTCCAGGAGTGGAGTGAAGACCCGGTGTCTACGACGATGATCGCCCACGGGGTGGGGGTCAAGCTCTCCACGGCTTCGGATGCGGTGCGTAAGCTCACCGATCAGGGCCTGGCGGAGCACCTGCGCTACGGCAGTGTGGGACTGACGACGTCCGGTCGCGCGCTGGCGCTGGCGATGGTCCGTCGTCACCGGTTGATCGAGTCGTTCCTGGTGCAGGTGCTCGGCTACGGCTGGGACGAGGTCCACGACGAGGCCGAGCATCTGGAGCACTCGGTGTCCGATTTCATGATCGAGCGCATCGACGCGCTCTTGGGTTTTCCGGTCCGGGATCCGCATGGCGACCCGATCCCCTCGGCCGAGGGCGTGATCCAGCACCCCGATGCGGTTGTGCTGACCAAGGCATCCGCGGGGACCCGGGTGAGGGTGAGGCGTATTTCCGACTCGGATGCGGCGATGCTGCAGTACTTCGCCGAACAGGGGGTCGGGGTCGACACGGAACTGGAGGTTCTGCCGGCAGAGCCCTATTCGGAGGCTGTTGCCGTGCGGGTGGTCGACACCACCGAGCGGGTCACTCTCGGGGCAGCGGCGGCCAACTCCGTGTGGGTGTCCTCCTGAGCGTTGCGGCAGTGCGCGGGAGGCGCCCACCTTGGCCGGTGCTGCCTCCGGAGGCGCCGGATCGCGGTGGCGATGGTGATGGAATGGATCATCCGTTCCGCGCCCAGCAATGCAGCTGCGTCCCGCCACTTGGGCAGGTGATTTTCACCCAGAGCCACGCCCGGCGTCGACTCCGCTTGCGGTCTACCCGTGAGGTGGCGTCCACCTCACGGCGTCTGCGGGGGTTGTCCTCAAGCCAACGATCCCGGCATCAGACTCGGGTGAGTTGGCGGCGCCGTCGTGCTGTCGCGATCCGGGTGCCGACCAGTCCGTGCTGGGGGCTGAAGAGGTAGACCATGGCGAAGACGGCTCCTTGAGCCAGGACGATCATGCCGCCGGAGGCGGTGTCGAGGTAGTAGCTGAGGTACAGGCCCGCCACGGAGCAGGTGATCGAGATGGTGGGGGCGAGCACGAGCATGGTCGAGAACCGGTTGGTGAGCAGATAGGCGGTGGCTCCGGGGATGATGAGCATCGCCACCACGAGGATGACGCCCACCATCTGCAGGGCGGCAACGGCGGTCAGGGCCAGCAGGCCCAGCAGCGCCCCTCCTAGGAATTTCGGGTTCAGTCCGATGGCATGGGCGTGGGTGGGGTCGAAGGCGTAGAGGGTGAAGTCGCGTCGCTTGAGCACGAGGGCTGTCAGGACGATTCCGGCGAGGATGACGATCTGGACGAGGTCGGAGCGGCTGACGCCCAGGAGGTTGCCGAAGATGATGTGGTTGAGGTCGGTCTGGCTCGGGGTGACGGAGATCAGGACCAGTCCCAGGGCGAAGAGGGTGGTGAACACGATGCCCATCGCCGCGTCCTCCTTGACCCGGCTGGTGTTTCGGACGATGCCGATGAGCGCGACGGCCAGAAGCCCGAAGATGACAGCGCCCACGGCGAAGGGGGCGCCGACGATGTAGGCCAGGACCACGCCGGGGAGCACGGCGTGGGAGACGGCGTCGCCCATCAGGGACCAGCCGATCAGCACGAGCCAGCAGGAGAGCAGGGCGCAGACCAGGGCGGCGATCACGGTGACGGCCAGGGCCCGGGTCATGAACTCGTAGCCGAGGGGTTCCAGGAAGAGTTGGGCGAAGTCCATGGTCCGTCTATTTCCTCTCGAGGACGTTCAGCCCGAAGGCCATGGCGAGGTTCTCGGGCTGCAGCACGTCAGCGGGCGGGCCGTGGAGGAGGACCTTGCGCAGGAATAGGATCGCCTCGTCGGCCAGGTCGGGCAGGGTCTGCAGGTCGTGGGTGGACACGAGGATCGTGGCGCCCTCGGCGGCCAGTTCGCGCAGCAGGCGGATGATCGTGGCTTCGGAGCGCTTGTCGACGCCGGCGAACGGTTCGTCGAGCAACAGGATCGTGGCTTCCTGGGCGATGCCGCGGGCGACGAACGCCCGTTTCTTCTGGCCGCCCGAGAGCTGGCCGATCTGCCGGTCGGCGTACTCGGTGAGCTCCACCTTCTCCAGGGCGTGCTCCACGGCGTCGTGGTCGGCCGGGCGCGGCCGGCGGGTGAAGCCCATGTGCCCGTAACGGCCGGTCAGCACGACGTCGCGCACCGACAGCGGGAAGGACCAGTCCACGTCCTCGCTCTGGGGGACGTAGCCAAGAATCCCGGCCTTCCGGGCCGTGGTCGGCGGTTTCCCGTTGACGCGCACGGTGCCCTTGTCCGGTGTCACTGCTCCCATGATGGTCTTGAACAAGGTGGACTTTCCCGACCCATTCATCCCGATCAGCCCGCACACCCGGCCCGCCCCGACGGCGACGGTCGCCCCGTCCAGGGCCAGCACCTGACCATAGTGGACGGTGACGTCCTCCACATGGATCGCCGGGGTCGTCATTTCCCGGCCCCGGTGAGTGCGGTGACGATCGTGTCCGCGTCGTGGCGGATGAGCTCCAAGTAGGTCGGCACCGGCCCGTCGGCCTCGGAGAGGGAGTCGACGTAGAGGGTGCCACCGAACTCGGCGTCGGTGGCCTCCACGACGCGCTGCATCGGGGCGTCCGAAACGGTGGATTCGCAGAACACCGCCGGGACCTCGTTGTCCTTGACGAACTCGATGACCGAGGTGATCTGCTGAGGGGTGGCCTGCTGTTCGGCGTTGACCGCCCATATGTACTTCTCGTTCAGTCCGGCATCGCGGGTGAGGTAGGAGAACGCTCCCTCGCACGTGACGAGCGCGCGTTCGTTCTCGGGCAGCGCGCTCAGTTCGGACACCAGCTGGTCCTGCACCTGCTGCAGCTCCTGCTTGTAAGCCGCAGCGTTGGCCTCGTACTCGGCAGCGTGGTCCGGATCGAGGTCGCTGAACGCCTCGGCCATGTTATCCACGTACACCTGGACGTTGAGCGGGGACATCCACGCGTGGGGGTTGGGCAGGCCGGAGTATGCGTCCTCGGCGATGTCGACCACCTCCACGCCTTCGCTGACGACGACGTGCGGGGCGTCGACCTCCTCGACGAACTGGCCGAACCAGGCCTCGAGATTCAGTCCGTTGTCCAGGACCAGGTCAGCCTCGGAGGCCTTCCGGATGTCGCCCGGCGTGGGCTCGTAGCCGTGGATCTCCGCCCCGGCCTTCGTGATCGACTCCACGGCGAGATGGTCACCGGCGACGTTCTCGGCGATGTCCTCCAGCACCGTGAACGTGGTCAGCACGACCGGCCTCTCATCCGCTCCCGCCCCATCGGCGGCTCCGACTGTGCCAGAGCACGCCGTCGCGAGCAGAGCCGTCGCGCTGACGACGCCGACGACCCGTCCGCGACGGAAGAACGAGGGCAGAGAAATCCTGATGCTTCGCATACCCTTAACTCTAGCGTCCCAGCACCCCAATACATAACTTTGACGCAACGTAGTACACCCGTAGGCGGGTAGGCAAAGCTCGCTATATGAGGTTGTAGAGACCGGCCAGGACATACCGGCTTTTCCACTTTCAGCGGATTAACAGACCTAGCGAAGTACTACTGGGCGAGTTTCTGCGTGATTCGCTCGTGGGCCCTGCGGATCGCTTCGGGAAGGTCCGGGAACTGAGCGAGGTGTTCACCGCGGTGACGCATCTCGTCTCGCCATCTGGTGGTGTCGATACTCAAGATCCGCTGAAGGTCACCCGCGGGGAGATTGAGCCCTGCGAGGTTGAGTTCACTGGTTGCGGGGATCGCACCGACCGGGGTGGCGTTCCCCGCGACGACTCCTGACTGGTAGTCGATGAGCCACAGGAGTGCGCGGAGGTTCTCGCGGTATCCCGGCCAGAGGTAGTGGCCGTCGTCGGGGTCGCGTTGGAACCAGTTGACGTGCGCGAAGACGGGCGGGTGGGCGAGCTGGCCGAGGATATTGAGCCAGTGTTGCGCGTATTTGCCTTCAGGGTAGGACAAGAACGGGCGCATAGACATGGGGTCGTAGCGCAGTTGGCCGTCGAGCCCTTCGGCAGCGAACGTCGCCTCCACACCCAGGGTGAGGCCGTCGTATACCGCTTCGGCGAGGTCGGTGATCACGCGGATCAGGGGCTCCCGATCCCGGGTGCGACCGCCGAAGATGATCGCGTCGATTGGCACCTTTGTGGGGTGTTCGGCGTCGGAGGCGACGGTCGGGACATTTGTGAGAGACGTCGTGAAGCGGCTGTTGGGGTGTGGGGACTGCTGAAGGTTCGGTTGACTCCTAACCCGCACAAGTTAACGCCGATAACGGTCAACTATGTCAGCTTGGTCCAGAAGATGTTTGGTGCCGGCGGCAGGTCTTGAGCTTCGGGAGGGGACTGGTGCAGAGCGATCGATGCCAACATCCACGGCGCCGGCAAGTCCACGTCACCGACCATGCGCGGAAGGGGTGCTGTGATGAAACCGGGTACCACCCAGGTCGCAGGGCCCTTTGGCGGTGAGAAGGTCAGCGGAATTGTCCGCAGCCGCGGCTAGGATCCTGTGGCAGCTCGGATTTTTCTTGATCTCATCGCAACGAAAGGCCCCGCCATGGACGTGCAGTACGGATTGCGGACTCTCGACACGCTTGATGGTGCGGGTACCACGGGCGGACCGGTGTCGGCACGGTGGAGGGCAACAGCGACGCCGGAACAGGATGTACGTGGGTACCTGTCTATTGATAGTGGTTCACGACAGAAGAAGGACGGGTGGTGGGCGCTTGATGATCTGGTTGCCGTCGTGGCCGGCTATGCCATCACGCCGATTCCCTCATCGGGCTGGACGGCGATGCATCCTGCGGATGTTGTGCGAGTAATGACGGTGTTCCGGATTCTCGGAACGGAGGACCGGTTGCACGTGAAGTTGCCCCAGCGGTACCTGAATCTATTTAGTATTCACCCCTCAAGCGCTGATGAGCAGATTCGGGCTGCAGAGCGCCTCCGGCACTCAGACGCAGGAAAAGGTGCGTAACCGTCTCGCGCAGGATCTAGCGCATAAGAGGAAGGCGTAATTCGGAGCTGCCGACAGTTCCAACGCTAACAGCCCTGTCTGACGACGGAGGCCTCTGTTTCGGTGATGTGCACCAAGGTTGAAGTCACGTTGTTATCGTCGTTTTTCTCGGTAAGGGAACGGTTGGGATCAGCCTCTGCCTCGAGGCAGAAGTTCCCGGGCAGTATCAGGTCCTTGAGCTCGATATATTGACCCTCGAGGTACCAGTCGTAGGAGTCCACCCATCCTTCGGTCATTCCTTGGATTAGTTCAGTGAGCTCGGTGTCCTCATCTTCGCCACAGTAGTAGTCCTCGTCGCTGTATCTGGAGGGCTTGTCGCGTAGGCTGCCGTCATCACGCAGGCACCATCCTTCCTTGCGCGAGCCTCGCCACTCGTCACTGTCCTCCGGTCGCATCTGATAGCGCTGGAACTCCTGCAGGTGGAAGTGGTCGTGCCCGTCGACGGTCTCGTACCGCATGATGGCGTCGGTTTCCACCGACCTCCAATTACCATTTGCTTGCAGGATGTCTTGAGAAACCAGCAGATCCGGTTCCTCTGTACTGGACCGGGTACCGGTCACCTGCATCGGTCCGTCGCCGTCATTCAGGACATCGGCCGTGAAGCGGAGCACCTTCTCCCCTCGGTCATAACCGACATGGATTGACTGCAACGGCAGCATCACCAGGTCAGGGAGGATGTCACCCGCAGCACCCGAAGCCGTCGGCGATGATTCAGCGGCCGTCGGCGAAGTTTCTGGGGGGCTCAATGCTGCATCGCCCTGCGGGAAACAGGCAGAAACCGTCGTGGCAATAACCGCCGCTACGCAAAAACGCCAGTAACAGGTCGACAAAGCTACTGCATAGCCATGTCGGCAGCACTTTGGAGATTCCGGGCAAGTTTCCGTGAACTTCGATTGCCTCGCTCTGCGTATCATTGACGTCGTCCTGTTCGTTGATTTGATTAGTTCCTGCGCGCCGTGTGGGCGTGCTTCCGGTGCGCCTCGTGGGCGGGAATTTGGTGGGCGCCATGGGGCCGCCAGCTGGCGGGGATCCGTCTGTTCGCTGCCCGGTGCCGAGGGCCGGCCGGGACCGGTGCCGTCCTGGCAGCCTTTCTCGTTTCGCTTGCCGGGTTGCCGCCGTAGACAGAGTTATTCGGCACGTTCTCACCCTTCATTAGGAGGGAATCAGCCTCGAGGACAACGCCGGTGCCCATGGTGACCCCGTAGTTAACAAAGGACTCAACACTCAGGGAGCAACGGTTGCCCAGCACGATGTGGTCCGACTTGAAAGTTCCGTCCTCGAGGGAGTGGCCCTGAATGGCGGTGCCTTCATTAAAGGCACAGTCGTCCCCGATGGTCACCAGGGTCTTTTCTGAAATGTTGACCCCGGCGTCGTAAAGCCTCCTTCCCACTTTTACGCCGAGCATCCTCCAGATGGGGGCTTTGAACGGGGTGCCGTTGAACGGCGGCGTTGCGAGCAGCTTCCACAGCCGCTCATGGCGCCAGAAGTACGGGTCGTAGATGGAGCAGTACTGTGGCGTGAGGTGTCGGAAGCCCATTACTGCGCGTTCGACCAGCACGGAGAGTAGGACGCGGAACACCAGGAACGACAGCATCGCCAGGGCGACTGCGAGGGCGCCGAGGACGCCGTGGAGGGCGGCCGCAACAGTGGCGAGCAGAGTGCCGACGAACAGCAGGAACCAGCGCACGGACAGGAAGAGGACCATGCTGACGATGTTGTGCCGGTTCTTGGCGGGCAGGAGCCTGTTTTTGGCTTCCTCGATTTTCAGCTCGTCAAACTGGGTGTCGCGCATGACGGCCCGAGGAATTTCGAAGGGCGGTGAGCCCAGCAGCCCCACCCCGGTCCGGACGGGCCCGTCGATGGGGATCATCACTTTCGTCGCTAGTAGACAGTTTTCGCCCACATGGGCCCCGATGGGGAAGGTGAGGTCGTTGCCGAGGAAGTTCCGTGGAGCGATCCTGACCCGCGTCAGTCGGAAAGACGTGCTGGAAAAGTCGGCGTTCATGAGGTTCAGGCCGTCGGAAACCATGGTCCCGGTTCCGACGGAGGACAGATAGGGCGATTCGTGGGCCACCTCTGGGCCGAAGTTCGAACCGGTCTGTTCCACCTTGCCCAGATCGTACCCGAGCGCCGAGAGATAGTGCACGATGTAGGAACTGTCCCCGAACACGTCCTTGTACAGCTTTATGTTCGAAATCCTCGCCATCGTGCGCTGGAACGAATAGTGCACGCCGTAAAGCGGATAGACGGTATCGGGTTTCAGGATGATGTTCAGCAGCCGCGGAACGGTCAGGATAATAACTAAACCGGTGATGAAACCGCCGATGAACAGCACCAAGGTCACCAGCATGGTGTCCAGGAAGAATCCCAGGTTGTCCGGCCTCAGATGGCCCAGTTCCAGGTAGTCAGGCAGCAAGGTGGACAAGCCGAGCAGCCCGACCGGAAAGACCAGCAGGAGGCGGTTTGCCAGTTGGAGGAGGCTGTATATAACCCGTCTGCGGGTACTGCAGTTGGTGGGATCCACGCGCCGGTAGTTCGTGCTAGTGGGGGCTGCAGGAGAACCGTGCCATATCTGTCCGTCGGGTACTGACTGCGAAGTCTGTAGGGACGAGGCGTGCCCGAGCTGGGCATCGTCGCCCATCGAGGTTCCGATATCCAATGTTGTTTTCTCGGAGATGAGCACATTCCGGCCCAAGGTCACGGGACCTGTTTCGATTATTCCCGAGCGGGCGCGGCAGCACAGAAAAAAGGAATTTTTGTGGATGACGGTGCCATCTCCCACAGTGAGCAGGTCGGTGCACACCGGGACCATGCGGGAGAAAATGGCTGCGCCCTTTCCGATTTTCGCACCGAGCATCCGCAAATACAGCAGGTAAAGAGGTGAACCGGCAAACAGCACAAGAGGATTGGCCTGGATGAGTGTTCTAACCGCCCAGAACCGGACATAGGCCATGCTCCAAATCTGGATCTGCCCGGCTTTCCACCGTCCGATCAGGATCCATTTCAACAGGACCGGCACTAGCGACAGCACCACGAACGTTGCGGCTCCGAAACCTATGGAGCGGGTCCACATTTGCACCAGGTCGCTGCCCGCGGAGATCCACTCATAGCCCAGGACCAGCAGCAGCGAGACCCACGTGAGGTAGCCCAGAAAGATCAACAGCTGTAGCGCCCCGCAGATGACGTACTGTGCCGTGCTGGCAGGCCTCCGCACCGCCGGAACGGCCTCCCCGGCCGGTGCTGCTCCGTCGTCGATCTCTGGCTGATTCGCGGTCAGCAGCAGTGCGAGTTGCTGAATCGACGGATTCAAATAAATGTCCTTCATCCCGGGCGGAACGAGGTCTGTATGCCCCCGAACCCGGGCGCAGAAGTGCGCCATCAGCAGGGAGTTCGCACCAAGATCATTGAAGAAGTGTGCGTCGGTGGAAACGCGTTCCAGGCGAAGGACCGCACCCAGTTCCGCTGCCAGCAATTCCTCCACCGGCGTCACTGGAGCCGTATAGGTGCCGGTACTGGCCAGACTGAGCCTGTTCACCGGCCGCGGCAGGCGTTTCCGGTCGGCCTTGTCACTGGCCATCATCGGAATAGATGTGAGCTGTTCGAAGTAGGCCGGGACCATGTAGCCCGGGAGTCGGACCCTCAGCATTTTGTAGATGTCATGCGGATCGAGGTCCGCGGTATCATGGCGCAGCGTGTAATAGGCGGCCAACTCTACGAATCCGGGCTCGGGTTCGTAGGTCGACACGACCGCCTGAGCGACGCCCGGCACCTGCAAAAAAACGGATTCAATTTCTGTCAGCTCAATGCGATAGCCGCGGATCTTTACCTGGGTGTCAATGCGGCCGAAGTATTCGATTTCACCGTCGTAATTGATTTTTCCCAAGTCGCCGGTGCGGTAGATCCGGCCGGACGGGTTGTTATCGAGCTGCAGGAAATCCGCGATAAACGCCCGCTCAGTTAGGTCCTGCCGATTGATGTACCCGCGGGCCAGCCCGACGCCGCCCAACCCGACCTCCCCAGTTTCCCCGATCGCCAGAGCCCGGTTTTCGTCAGGGTCAAGAATCACGGCCGAATAGGTAGGCAGGGGCACCCCCAGCGTTACCGGCCGGTCCGGGTCGGCGATGGCCACGGTCGCGGTGACGGTCGCTTCGGTGGGACCGTAAACGTTAAGGAATCGGCGGCCAGGCCGGTGCCAGCGGGTGATTAGGTCGCGGGGGCAGGCCTCCCCGGAAACCAGCAGGAACCGGAGACCGGGCAGGTCCTCATCGATGGTGGCCAGCAGGGTCGGAACGCAGCACAGGGCGGTAATGCGCCGTTCCTGCAGATATTCGGTTAGCTCGGCTCCCAGGAGGCTGCAACCACCAGGCTTAGGAACTAGGGTGGCCCCAATCATCCAAGGTACCCATATTTCCTCTACAGAGAAGTCGAAGGCGATGGTCATACCTTGGTAGACGCGGTCCTCCGGTTTGTAGCCGTAAACCTCCGCGGCAACACGGACGAAGTTACAGATACTGGCATGCTCAATTCCGACCCCTTTGGGGCGCCCGGTCGTGCCGGAGGTGTAGATGATGTACGCCAGCTCGTCCTGCATGCCGCCCTCGGGCAGGGCAGCAAGGCGGGACGAGTCCTCGGCCGCAATGTGTGCGCGCACATGGTCAAGGCACACTACGGGAGCAGCGACTTCAGGGAGCAGATCCTTCAGATGCGTGAGGGACAGGACCAGGGCAGCGTCAGCATCTTCCACTATGTACTTCAGCCGGGCCCCCGGAAAACCGGGGTCGAGGGGGACGTATGCTGCGTGAATCTTCAGCACGGCCAGCATTCCGATATAGGCCTGCCAGGGCTGATCGAACAGGAGTGCAATCCGGTCCCCGGGACGGGCACCGCACGTCAGCAGGTGTCGGGCGAGCTGGTTCGCCCGCCCGTCGAGCTCGTCATAACTGAGGGTGACTTCCCCCGCGTCAACGGCCGACTGAGTTCCCCGCCCCTGGCTCCGCAGGCTGTCACAGCGGCCCTCGAACAGGTGATTGAGCCGCTCGCCCGCCCGCCAGCGGAGAGCGTGGTCCACGCCCTCCGCCGCCAAGACGGGCCCGGCTCCGGTCGCTCCGAAGGACGCGGCGCCGTGCAGCCGGACGGGACGGTTCATCCCGGGATCAGTTTTGGATGTGCTGTTCATAGTTCCCCTCTTCCTCACGAGCCCGACCAGAAGGGAGGTGGCAGTCTCGAGGCTCCGGCGTGAGAAACGGGGGAAGGATATTGCGTTGCTTCGAACCTGCCCGCCATCGGTTTTTCACCGACCGGGAAGGGCGGATGATGGCCCCTGCCCGCGTTGCCGATTCAAGCGTGTGCGGGCCCATGTGCCGCTCCCGTCTCACTGATCGTGCTCCGTTTTTGTCCCCCAGATGGTGGTATCTGCGTCTTGTTGAGACCGAACCCCACTTCGAGGCCTCGGACTGCGTCTTCGAGCCGATCGGCTGGAATGACGGCCGAAATGGACAGTTCCGACGTCTCGATCAACTGGACCGGAATATCGGCATCGGAAAGCACTCTGAAGAAGGCGCAAAGCACCTCCGAGGAGGAGCGCATGCCGAGCCCGGAAACCGTGATCTGGCCCATGTGGTCCTGAACCTTCACTCCCCTGAAGCCGGTCGCTTCCTGTATTGCGGTGAGCGTCGCAAGAGCAGCGGGGGCATCGGTTGCTGGAAGCGCGAATACGAGGTCCGAAGTGCTGTGGTGTGCCTGATGGGTGTATCGGGTGATCATGCGGATGGTGAACCCGGAGTTTGCGAGGCTCCCAAAGATCCGGGCCGTAGCTTCGGTGCTGAGGGGCACATCGGTGACTGTGATGGTCGCTGCCGAATTGTTGCTTGTCACCGCCGAAACAACGACGCGTTCTCTTGCCGACGTTGCGCGGTGTCCGTCCAGGCAGGGTAAAACGAGAGTGCCTGGTGCCTGGATGAATGATGAGCGCACATGAATGGGAACGTTGAACCGTCGGGCGTACTCAACGCAGCGGAGATGCAGTATCTTCGCTCCCGAGGCGGCGAATTCAAGCATCTCCTCACTGGAGAGCACCTCAATTTTGCGGGCAGTTGGGACAACCCGCGGATCCGCGGTGTAGATCCCATCTACATCGGTATAAATCTCGCAGACGCTTGCGTGTAAGGCGGCGGCTAGAGCGACGGCAGTAAGGTCCGAACCACCCCTTCCCAGGGTGGTGAGCGCCTTTTTCTTCCGTGTTCTTCCCTGGAATCCAGCCACGATGGCAATGTCGCCCCGCTTCAGACAGGCGTGGATACGGTCCGGCTTAACGTCGGTGATCCGCGCTTTGCCGTGGAGACTGTCGGTAATCAGACCTGCCTGGCTACCGGTGAAGGTTCGAGCATTTGCCCCTAAATCTGCCAGCGCGATAACCAACAACGCCATGGACACGAGTTCCCCCGTCGTCAGCAATGCGTCAAGATCACAAGCCCGCGGCCTTGGAGAAACACTGGTAGCCAGATCCAACAATTCATCGGTGGTATCCCCCATCGCGGAGACCACCGCTAAAACCTGATATCCGGACGCTTGTGTCTCAGCGATCCGCTGGGCCGACCGCCGGATACCCGCTGCGTCTGCTAACGATGACCCGCCATACTTCTGCACAATGAGATTTCGGGGTGGGGCTGCCCTGGGTATCTTCATCACCGCGAAATCGGATGGTGACACTCCGAGGAACGAAGTAACCCCGACTGGCAATTCGGAGGCGCGCATACCTGTCCGCGGATAGATCTCGTCGACACCTTGGATAGAATTCATGCCGGCCTCAATTCGTACAGGGCGGACGGCCGGTATGTGGTCCGTTCGGTCCTGTTGATGATTGTGTGATGTGGACCTTGGGAGAATCTTGGGGCTTCGAGCCTCGCTTGATCACGCCGTTCGATGTGGGTGCCCGCAGCAATGCCAATGCTGCAACGTACTTACCCGGCAGCCCCACTGCTGCGGGGTGCACATCTGTAATAAGCCAGTCTTCCGGGGTCATCGCCTGCCCACGGATTACCGGAGCCCTGCCGGACACATCTACAGTCGAAGGCTCCATCATCAGCCCGCAGCCCAGCGCTTTGAGGACTGCCTCCTTACGCACCCAGAGCTGAGCCATGAACGCAAGCCTCATAGACGGAGCCATACGCCAAGCGAGATCCCGCTCAACTGATGTCAACGCCACGGTCCCAAACCCATCGAAATCGGTCGACGACATTTCCTGAACGTCTATCCCCAGGCGGATGATATTAGATTCCGCACTACCTGCGAGGAGGCACCAATCTTCTGCCCGACTCAAGCTCAGCCGAATGCCTGATCCCTGCCGAGGCACTTTATAGCGGGGAATTCCATGAACCTTGTTACCTTGCGTCGTGCAGGTGGGACAATAGTAATCTGCCCGCAGGGAACCTCGGGTGACCCCTGCCAGCCTGGCAGCATGAAGCCGCAGCAGTATCCGGCTGCTGAGGAATCGGTCACGTTGAACTGATGAAAAACCGGCAGCCATACGTCGCTCGGCCTCGTCCAGTAGGCCGACCAGCCGAAGGTCGACGTCGGACAAGCGGGTAGCTCTCAAGGAGACGCCACCGACTATTGCGTCTGCCACCGGCTCCATGTGTCCTCCGTCGACGTGTGTGCAATCGATTCCCCGGTGACGGCGCTGACGGCCTCAGCGAGCAGCTCGAGGCCCCTGTCTAGATCCTCGGCACTGATGGTAAGCGCGGGCATGGTTTTGATAACTTCACCCTCGGGGCCCGAAGTCTCTACCAGTAGCCCCCGGACGAACGATTCAGAGGAGATTTTTTTCGCCAGTTCAATGTCGGGGTAATAGATACCAGCGAGGAGACCGCGGCCTCTGACCCGAGCCCCTTCGGTATGGGCTGCTATCTGGCCGAGCCCTTCACGCAGTTGGGTGGTCCGCAGACTGATCTGCTGCTCAAACTCCCGGTCCTGCCAGTAATGTTCCAGAGCGGCAGCTCCCGTAACGAAGGCGGGGTTGTGGCCGCGGAAGGTGCCATTGTGTTCCCCGGGTTTCCAAATATCCAGTTCGGGCTTGAATAGCGTCAAAGCCAGCGGCAACCCGAAACCAGAAATTGACTTGGACAGGCAAACGATGTCCGGCGTAATGCCGGCGTTTTCAAAACTGAAGAAAGACCCTGTGCGCCCGCACCCGGTCTGTACATCGTCGACGATGAGCAAAACGCCATGCTGCTGACAGAGGTCTGCAAGGCCTTTTAGCCAAGAATCACGGGCCGCTTTGAGCCCGCCCTCGCCCTGAACGGTTTCCACGATAACCGCCGCTGGCTTGTCTACGCCGGATCCGCTGTCCTCCAGCACCTGTCGAAGCCACAAGAAGTCCGCCGTCCGGCCGTTGAAGTAACCGTCATAGGGCATGCTCGAGGTGTTGGTCAGCGGGATTCCCGCTCCCTGGCGTTTCATGGAGTTACCGGTCACCGACAAAGAGCCGAGAGTCATCCCATGAAACGCATTAGTGAAGCTGAGGATATGGTGCCGACCAGTGGTTTTGCGGGCCAACTTCAGGGCCGCCTCTACAGAGTTCGTTCCGGTAGGGCCCGGGAACATAACTTTGTAGTTGAGCCGCCGGGGTCGAAGAATGAGGTTGTGAAAGGTCTCGAGAAATCGCCGCTTTGCCGGAGTCTTCATGTCAAGGGAATGGACGATGGCCCCGGACTGCAGATACGCGATCAGTGGAGTAAGCAGGACCGGATTATTGTGTCCGTAGTTCAGCGCGCCTGCACCTGAGAAAAAGTCTAAGTACTCCCTACCGTCCTCGCTGTACAGAGTGCTGGCAGTGGCACGTTCGAAGACAGTGTCCCAGCCCCGGCAGTAGCTGCGAACCTGGGATTCCAGGGTTTCGAAGATATCGGACATTGCGTCCCTCTTTAAGTCAGATAATCACCGCCTGTGCCTTGCTCGCCCCGAGCCGCGGTGAGTTGCCGGTGCCATCGAACCTGGACCAGTTAAGAAGGGACTGATCAGTTTGAAGCCAGTTGGACCTCAACCCGGAAAACTTCTCGGAAAGGGTGGTCTGCCTGGCATCAAGGAACGGAAGTCTTCACAAATCAAAGTGTCGGAACAAAAAGCGGGCCGGTCCGCGCTTGGCCCTTCCTCACCCACCTCGTTACGGGGTCAAGTTGGCCTAGTCAATATGGCGGAACAGGCGATGAAGACACGATTATGACGGTGAGATAGCGGTCCCAAAACGACGCACTTAAATGCATCACGGTGTTTTCCTCGCGGGGCGCATTGGTGCTTAGAGAGCGCAGTTCTTTGCAGGAGAGTTCTCGTTTCGCGGGCCGTCATTGGCGATCCCTGGACCGACAATCCACCTCAACAGAGGATATGCGCTGTCGAGGCCGAAGGCGGGGAAATCCCACAGGGCAGTGACGGCCTGCCATGAACCAGTACACCCGATGTATCACCACCGCAGTACCAACTACACGCGAGACCTACGTTGATTCCCCAACTGCACCTCTGGCGAATCACTGTTCTATTACGGTAGACCTCACAATCTACATTGACAAGAGACCAACCGCACTGATTCCAACCGCTCGCTCGGGGGTGCCGAAGGAACGGCGCGTGCGGTGACAATGCCGCGATGGAGTCGTTCTTCTCCCTGCTTCAGAACCCCAACATCTACTCTGAGACTAGCTGGACCTTGAAAGATCCCCATCCTAACCTCAGGCAACAATGCTCGCCCCAGCTCCAGCGCCGCAAGAGCCGTACGAACACCCTGATTGACCAAGGCAAAAGCACCCAATACCCTCGCTCTTGCCGATCCGCTCTCTGGCGCTTCCTTGCGCTGACGTCCGCGGCAGGCTCGAACGCTAGGGTGACGACGTGCGGTAGACGACCGTTCGCGAGGCATGTGATTCGGTTGCCGTCTTATCGATCACATGCGAGTTGTAGGTCGATGTTCCGTATCGGGGGCTGTCCCGGCTTTTGTTGACTCGGGGTTTTAGGCCGCGGCCTTACCTTGGATCAGGGTGTCACCGTAGTCCCGGTGCCTTGTTCAGAATTCCAGGGCGCGGGCGAAAATGGAATCGGGAGGTGCTGGTGGGTGCTGGGGTTGGGTTAGGCTTCTTTTTCGAGTTCTGCGTGTACGGTCGTCCCGAGCTCGTCCCAGCTGGCACTGAATTTTTCGAGGCCTTCGCGTTCGAGGTCGATGGAGATTATTGCGAGGTCAACGCCGAGGTCCTCGAGTTTTTCGAGGGTGTGTGTGGCTTCGGTGTAGGTATCGGGCATGGTGTCGGAGCGGATCGTGCCGTGGTCCTCGAATGCGGTGAGTGTCGTGCCGGGCATTGTGTTGATGGTTCCGGGGGCGACGAGTTGCTCGACGTAGAAGGTGTCAGCGAGTGCTTTGCTTTTAACGCCGGTTGATGCCCAGAGGGGTCGCTGGGGGTGTGCACCGGCCCCTGCGAGTTCCTGCCACCTTGTGGAGGCCACCACTTTTTCGTAGGCTGCGTACGCTCGGTGGGCGTTGGCGACGGCCGCGGTGCCTTGGAGTGCTTTCGCGGCAGCAGTGCCGATGTCATCGAGCCGCGCGTCGACAGCTGAGTCGATGCGGGAGATGAAGAACGAGGCTACTGAGCGGATCTGGGACAGGTCTCGTCCTTGCTCGCGTGCCTGCTCGAGTCCTGACATGTACGCATCGAGGACTTCTTCGTACCGTTCGACGGAGAAGATGAGGGTGATGTTGACGCTGATGCCGGCACCGATCGTCGTGGTAATAGCCTCCAGGCCTTCCCTGGTCGCGGGAATCTTGATCATGGCGTTGGGCTGGCCGACGGTGTCCCATAACTGGCGGGCTTCGGCGACCGTTTCGGTGGTGTCTCGGGCATGGCGGGGTTGAATCTCGATAGAGACCCGGCCGTCCTGTCCGGCGGATCGCTCGTAGATGGGCTGCAGGATGGTGCAGGCTTGGCGCACATCATCGGTTGTGATCGTGAAGACGGCGTCATCAACACTGCTGTGCTCATTTGCGAGGCGGCGCAACTGCTCCTGGTAGAGGTCTCCTCGTGAAAGCGCACTGGCGAAAATGGTCGGGTTGGAAGTGATTCCCACGACGTGATGATTGTCGATAAGGTCCTGTAACTGCCCGCCACCCATCAACTCACGGGAAAGATCATCAAGCCATACCGACACCCCCGCATCCGAAAGAGCGCCCAAGGGCGATGAACCTGTTGGGGATGCGTCCGTTGAGTCAGGGTTTTTCGAGGTCATGGGGTGCTCTTTCTCTTGGACAAGGCAACAGGTCGTCCCGGCGTCGATACCCAGTGCCTGTACCGGCGTTGATCCAAGCCGAATATCGGCTGCTAGCTGTGGGCGGATTCCACGGGCGCGATCAGTGTTCTGCCGCTAGTAGCTCGCGGAGCTGCTGTGGGTACTGGTCATATGTGGCCAGGATGTTTTCGAGGTCGATCAACGGTGGGAACTCTCGGACCGATTGATGCTGCGACAGGAACTGTGCGGTCGCTTCGACAATGGTTTTCTCCTCGGCGTCGGGGAGCCCGAGTTTTTCGACGAGATCAGGGCTCATCCGGAACAGCGATTCGAACGTCTGTCCCTCAGTATCCGTCCGCATGCGGTAGTCGTGGTCGTTGACCTGGTCGATGTTGAAGGATCCGCTCATGTCGTCAACGCTACGTCAGGCTGCTACGCGATCACCCCGATAGCCCGATCCCGCAAGCCAGATCGTTTTCCCTCGACAAAACCCGAATCATCAGTGTGCTGACCTTTTTCGGCGTAGGGTGGCATGACGCCCCCGGACTACCTCGTGACGTCTGACTAACTGGTGGAGGACAGCTTGAGCGCAGGAAACCCTGACCCGACCGAAGACAACATCACCGGTCTGGAACCAGGTGGAGGAGTTCCGCCGGGCGAAACACCGCCGGGCGAAGCAAGCACCACGTGGCAGCAGGGACACGCGAAGAACGACGGCCCATCCAAGGGTGTAACGGGCCTCTGGATCGGAGTTATCGGTGTCGTTGTGCTGCTGTTCCTGCTTTTCATCGTCGGCTACATCGTCGGCGTCTTCAATCTGGGCTAACATCCCGGGCCTGCTCAGCAGCTGATGACACGCCGGGTTGGCTTGGCCTGACCTAGCACAAAGCCGAGGCGTGACCATCAGCCGGGGGAGCATTTGAGCCGCAATCGAAGGGAAACACCTTGAATATGCCTGTTGAACGACCAAGGCACGACGAATCAGCCGATGAGGAAGTGACGTCCTCCCTTGAGGGCCACAGCGACCTTCCGGAAGAGGGAAGCGCTGCACCGAAAGCGCCAGCACCTGACACATCGGATCCACAGACATCGGTAAGCGACGACGATTCATCGCCTCTTGATGAGATCGAGGACAGCCCAGTGAAAACCAAAAACAGCTAACTCGCTCGCGGGAAACTGGCCGGACTAACGTGGTCACCTCGGCCGCTATGCCCGTGACCTGAAGACTCCGGGAGTTTTTGGTACGGAAAGTGTGTGGTGCGGATTGGTTTACGGATGCATGTCACGGCAGCACAGGGCCGCCGTTGATCAACAATCAAGAGGAGAGTACGTGTGAAAGCACACCAGATTGAGCAGTGGTGGCCGGACGTTGATACCGGGGCAAAGCAGTGGCTGAGAGAACATCAGGGTTCGGCTGATATCCCGGAAGAGGTCCGGGCCGGTATTGCAAAGGCCGGTGGGCCCTCGGAGGAGCCGTTTCTCGGTGATGAGGACTGGCAGTTCATCCGAACTCAGTCCGAGTCCGTGGACTGAGTCTTTCCCCAGGGGTGTCAACGTTGGCCTTGATGATCCAGGCCGGCATCGAGGCTGAAGTTGAGATCGAGTAGGTGTGGTGCAAGCCAGGCTGTGGTGTAAGCCGGTCGTAAAAGTTGGTGGTGAGTGCCGGTGGTGACAGCCGGAAGGACTGTTACCGTGGGCGGAGTGTCCGTCCACGGCCAGGCTAGTCTACTGAGTGTTTCGTTGGTGATCCCGGCGTTCAATGAAGAAACCGTGATCAAGCGTTGCTTGCTGGCAGCAATTTATCAGACGGTCGCGGCGGAGCAGATCATCGTGGTGGATAACGGTTCCACGGACGGCACCAGCGCCGTGGTGGGCCGGATGCAGCAAGAACACCCCCATAGCGGCATCGTCCTGCTTAGGCAGGATGCGGAGCAGGGGATAACGCCTACACGGGACTTCGGTTTCAGCGCGGCCGTGGGTGAGGTGCTGGGTCGTATTGATGCGGATTCCCGGGTGGAACCAGACTGGGTGGAACAGGTCCAACAGGCTTTCATGGATCCGGATATTGCCGCTGTTACCGGTCCTGTCATTTATTACGATATGCCGTTGCACCGGTTGGGGCTAAAGGCAGATGATGCCGCACGGAAACTGGTGATGAAGCTGGCCTCGGGCCGGTATCCGTTCCTGTTTGGCTCCAATATGGCGGTCCGCAGGTCCGCATGGGAACACATTAGATTCCAGACATGCCGGGATGAATCCGATGAGATGCATGAGGACATTGACCTATCCCTGCACCTGAGTGACAACGGGTTGAGAATCGCGTACCTACCAACCATGGTGGCCGGTGTCTCTGCCCGCCGTCTGGAGGATTCTCCCGGATGCTATCGATACTATGTTGACCGCTTTGAGCGTACCTACCGGGCTCACCACGTCAACGGGTGGGCTTTGAAGGTTCCGGCCATCATTTTCCGGTCCATTTACCTGCCGTTGAAGCTGCTTCGGACTATGCGTGTGGCCCGTGCCGGAGACTGCAGCCCCGGCCAGGGGATGGGCGACGGTATCGATGCAACCGCAATCCGCCTATCCGACTAGCTATGAACCCGACAGTTGGGGCAAGATCGCCCACCGGGGCTGAAGCGTGGCGAGAAAGAGTTTGAGGCGGGTTTGCCGGAGGGAACTGCCGGACCTGGCCAGCGTTGCGGGATTGAGCGTTGGTCCGGGTAGCTATTGTCGGAGACTAGATTTCAGTAAGTTCCAAGGAGGTCCCGGCCGCTTGGTTATTCGTCTTGGTACTCGGCTGCCGGGACCTCCTGAATATTCAACGTTGGCCCCGGAGTCAGGCTTTTGAGCATCGACTTCCCGGCTGCCCGGTCTGTCCACACGGTGTAGGGGATCGGAATTTCACATCCGTGCTTTGCCTTCAGTGTTGTAGCAGGTACGTGTCGTATCCAGGTAATTTCCTGAGCTGAGTCCGTTAGTGCCGGGCTGACACTGCTTCCTTTACGGGTCACGATCCGCAGTCACGATCCCGTGTTTACATGTGGTCGAAGGCACAGATCGGGGAATAACGCCTGCGTCATGTCCCTGAGGTTGTCGTTCCTTACTCGGCTCGGAGTCTTCGTTCTGAGCCGCTTCCGGATTTCGAGTTCCTGACCTTTTTTGGTGGTTCCGTTAGTCTTCCTTGCTGCGGTCAAGGGGCTCATACACCGCGAGTAGCTCTGAGATCGCTTGGAGCTGCTCGCTACTGCCGTCGCGAGTAACGTGGGCCGAAACCGTCCAAATTTTTCTTCCGTCAATCGTCTTGCGAGTAAGCGTGGACGTGAACGCTGTCGGGATTTTATCGGCCATAGCTTCAGCAGTAGCGCCGTCGTCGAAGGTGAAATGAAAATCTGCGGTGACATCAGTTAGTGCCAAGTGAATGCCTTTCGATCGCCAAGCGCCTGTTCGCTTCGGTTCCAGGCCAGCATATGCAGTGCCGGGAAAGGACCTACCGCTGATCCACCGAACGCGTTAACAACTAGCAAAATCCGTGGTAGCGAGCCGTGAGCCACCAGACTGTGTCGCTGGGATCGGCCGGGCACCCAAAAACTGGAGGCCATCTGAGCTGAGACCCTGGAGCCACGGCCACCGGGGTTTCTCAGTTTTTAGAGCTGAGTTCATGCAGGGAGCCTAAAATCAGGTGTAAGCCCGTAATCAGCCATTTCGGAGGATCGAATGATGAGCAAGCAGGACGACCATAAGGACGATGAACAGGCAGAAGGGGTTGGACCCGAGGGCACAATTCCCGACAGCGAAGATGGTATTGCCGTCAGTTCGACAGAGGAGCTATCGAACTTTGAGCCGGAAGAGGATAACCCGGACAAGGACGGCAACGGCGGTGCTTGAGCTACGAAAAGATACAGCCATGACCATCGACGACGGTAGGCAGTCCAGCTTATTCGGGGTGATCGCTTGCTGGCCGTAGAACCGGGGAGTGCAGCTCTTCGAATGGGTGGAATAAACGCAAAAAGCACACTTCACAGCTCCTAGTTCATCAGACTGCTCGCTGGACTGAATAGGACAGTGCAGCCGACCGGAACGATTACGCTTCGCTAGTATGACGTTGCGTAACGCCCTTGGATGAAGCCAAGTTGGCCTCGCAGGTCTCGGGGTGCAAGTGAGTAAAGCCCGTCCGCTGAATCTCTTCCATCAAGGAGGAGGCCACGGCGGCCCGCTCGAACTCGAAGCCCTGCAACCTGCCGTGCACGGCAAGGAGGATTTGCGGACATCACTGACCGAGCTATCCAGCTCGATTGAGCACCTTAACCCGGAAGATCTGCAACGCCTCAGGGGCCGCGGCCAAGCAGAGTAGAACCAGCTTGCCGGAGTCATGTGCTTTTTCCGGCGTTGGCAGCTGACACCGACGTTGGAACTACAAGCGGTGGGCACCACGAAAGATGCGGGCGCACTGTCCACGTTCTGGTAGTGAGCATGGAAAAGCTCCACCCTCGTTGAGGAGTTTGTTCTGTTGCCCAGGTGAAGTCCCATGGGAGGCTATGGATATGCCTCTGATTGATTTGTCGCACCGGGTAGCTTTCACTTTTGACAACGAGAGCGAAGCACGGGACTGCTATGCCCGTCTGGAGGATGCTCTTCCGGATTTGACCGTTGAGCATCGGATGGGAAAAAACATCCCCGAAGTCTGGATCGTTCGTTCCGACATGAACCGGGATTCGACAGGAGGTCAGATACAAAGCCTCGCCGACGCAGCGATCCTTTTCGGCCCTGTCGATGTAGAGGCCCGCGAGGTTAGTGACAGCGGGATAGGTTGACGACGCGGCGCAACCCCTCCCGCTGCTATGCCGAACATGTCCTGACGGAACCGGCAGTGCGCCTACGGAAAGGCAGATATGCCCATTGACGACGAGAAGCTCTCCGCTTATCTTGGCGATCACCTGCTGGCCGCTGAATCGGGGGTTCGACTTTTCGAATCAGTGGAACGTACCTGGAAGGACACTTCCTACCAGTCGGTGTTCGATGAATTGCGCCGTGACATTGCAGCGGACCGGGACGACCTCGTCGCGTTGATACGACGCCTTGGCTATACTCCGGGCAAAGCCAAAATGGGTTTGACATGGGTTGGTGCGCAGCTCAGTAAAGCTGGTCCGCTGAATCCGTTCCACACAAGCGGTGGTATGGCTGGTCAGATCGAGCTCGAGGCCCTGCAGGCTGCTGTGCGTGGCAAAGAGGGCCTGTGGACGTCGCTGCTCGCGTTGTCTCGTTCCTTCAAACGGCTTGATCCGAAGGATCTGCAACGTCTGAAGGATCGTGCCAGCGGTCAGCAGGACCAGCTTGCCGGAATCATGGACAAGACGATCCTCGAACGGTTCGGTATCTGAAATTAACGCCTGCAACTACCGGGGACTGTCGCGTTGTCGCGGGTGGGCGCTAAACCCACAGGCCTGAAGGGAAAGCTTCGCAGCATGCCATCGAATTGTCTGAGGCATGCCTGAGAACGTCGGAGAACAAACATTTTGAGTGTCAGCCGACGCTCCTGAACCGGAACGCAGTTTGAGGGCCGCACCTTTGATGGGTGCGGCCCTCAATCTTGATTGGTTTAGTGGTTCTGAGAGGCAAGGCAGGAGCAGGTCATGTTACGCAAATCGGAAAACCGGGACGACGGGTCAGCCGGTGAGAGTGATGATGTACCGCTGAGCTCCCACAACCCGCACTGGCACGAATTGAAAAAAGGTGATCCTGTCATCGTGGAGTTTGTCAGAGGTAGCTGGATATCCGGACATATTGACGCTATAACCGATGATCGCAACGTGCTCTGGGTACAGCTCAAGGGACAGGGCCGCCGCCTAATCCACCAGCAAGACAGCATCAGCCTCATCCCCGGTTCCTGCTTAAAGCCGAATGGTAAAAGCAGGAACCGGTCATGAACAGCGGGGCACCAGTGTGCAGGAAGAACCGATTACAGCGCCTATGTAATCCCGTCGACGGTGGTATTTGCGACGTGCCAGCCAAGGTAGCGAAGGCGCCGGTTGAGGGGCTCTCCGCGCGGTTGAGCACCTTGAGGGGGTCGCCGTCTATTTTGGTGTGATGGTCCTGGCTATCTCTGCGGCGGCTAATTCGACGGCCGGGTGACTAAGGGTAAGGACTTCCGGGTCACCTTCAACTGAGAGACTTCTCCAGTTCCAGAGGCCGATCGATGACCATTGGGCGCCGTAGAAAGACCACCATGACAGCCCGTCGTGTTTTCCTGTGTCGAATACGCTGCGCGCCCATTGCTGGGTTGTTTTGTAGTCGCGGTTGATTACTTGACTTGGTCGCAATCCAAGATCGGCTAGTACACGCGGGTCGTCCATGTCGAGGATATGCGGTGTTCCGGTGTATTTGACGAGAGCTTTTTTTGTTCCTGTCGGAGCGGCGGCTGGAACCTCCAGGATTGCAGGGCTCCACACGGGGAAGCGTCCGAAAGCCTCGGCTACAGCTCCGTCCTGATCTGAGCCCACATAAAGCACAAGGTAGTCATCGGCCGGGTCGTCAACCCGACCGTGACCCTGCGCCGGCCAAACGAAAAGGGGGTGGCCGTTCTCGGACGGGGTCCGGGCAGCCGGATTCCAGTTAAGAACACGGTAGAACTCCATCTATGCGAATGCGCCCTGTTCGTAGGCCTTCATGGCTTCGATGAGGCGGGCCGGTCCCTCGAATCGGAATACATCGATTGGCCGCGCTTGTAGGAACGGGTCCTGGCCTTCCAACCACAGCGCTGCCTGCGCCGGTGTAAAGACTGCAAGAAGCTGGCCTACGAGGGAGTCGAGATCGGCAAGCTTCGCTCGGTTTTCCTCGGAAGGCCGATCAGTCCCTTTGACCCAGCGGCCGGGCCGGTCCTGGGCTACACCCAGCAGACCAGCCGCTACATTGTTTCCAAGGGCTTCCACAACTCGGCCTGCAACGGCGCCGGGTCCGTATGCGCCCGCGTTACGTATTTCCTTGACGTGAATGTTTCGGCCTGATGATCTGAGTCCCTTCCGAGGTGCTCCAGCCTTCGAAAGCACCGTACCTTTGGGCAGCAGCCCGTGCCCGTCCTTGATGTGGAGTTCAAATCCGCCGACACGGACCGTTCCGTTGAAGTCACTCACTGTCTCACCCATCCCCCAACAGTAAGTGTTGGGGTTCGTTCGTGGCAAGACTGATGCAGCTTCATGGAAAACTGAACTTCGGGTGTTGCCTCAGACGCCCACGGCGAAAGACTTCCTGATTCGCCGGTCAGTGTCTTGACTGAAAGTCGACATCCAGGAGTATTTGGTCGAGTCGTTATGGCATTTGTCTTCCTACACGGCGTCTCGCAACTGTCGTCTGCATCACGAAATCGAGTGATCAGTTGAAACACCTGGTAGCAAGACAGCCCAACCCGCAACGTAGCGGGGGAGGGGAAGTGCCTCGTCGGAGTGTGTTGCAAGCGAAGGGTTGCGAGAGACGGCGGCCGGACCTGGTGATGAGGATAGGGGCTGCCCGCGCTGAGTCACCAGTAGGATTACTGGTCGTTGGGTTCGCCGAACGGTTCCTTGGGATCACGGGCTGACTGATTGTAGTTTGGGTTGGGAAGCAGGACGCGCCGTATGAGGACCGGAAGGACGTTTGTGGAGGTATACGGAAAAACCGTTGATACGCAGACGCGCTGTGTCCATTACCGGACGAGCAAGGACGTCATCGCCATAAAGTTCAACTGCTGCGGACTCTATTATCCCTGCTTCCGGTGCCATGAAGAGTGCGCGGATCATCCCGTTGTGGTGTGGCCTGAGGACCGATGGCAGGAACGGGCGGTTTTGTGTGGAGTTTGCAGAACAGAGCTAACCATTCGGGATTACCGGGCTGCTGATCGGTGCCCCTCGTGCTTGGCCGGCTTCAATGAAGGCTGCAGGAACCATGCGCACTTGTATTTCGTGGTTCCGGCCCAAGATTAGTTGTCGGTTTCATCGGTTTCCAGGCCCCGGGCGGAGATAGCATCTCCGATTGCTTCGGAGGAGCGGATCAGCCCCACGATGACCGGTATGACGATTTCATAGCTGGCGAACTTTTGCCCGCGGGCTAGGAAAGCCTCGCGTGCCGTTGTGATTGAGGCCGATAGAAGGGGAACGGCCCGCACTGTCAGGGACAGCACCAGGCTGGCCCGCCAGGGACTGATGCCTACGTGACGCAGAGGAGCGAGCATTCTGCCGAAGAAGTCGAGCATGTCGCTGGTGCGGGTTGTATAGGTCAGCAGGCTCGCCAACAAAACGGCGATGACCATGCGCAGGCCGAACATTGCTCCGCGCTCCAGGCTATTGAAGATCATTTGGGCTGCGACCGTAAGCACCATGAACGGGACGACGGGCCTAACCGCTGTCCAGGCTAAAGAGGACCGGATTTCGGCAGCGGGGTAAAGCAGCATGCTGATTAGCAGGAACGCTCCGAGCACGTACAGGTTTTCCACGAGGAAAACCCCCGTAAGAGTCAGGAACAGCAGCAGGAATTTCAAGCCGGCAGGGGCCCGATGGAGCACCGAAGACCCTTCAATGTACAAGCCGATCACTGGCGGGTGCTGTCCGTGTTCCGGCAGCCGATCAGGTACCGGTACGCGGATACGGCCTGGTGGGGGCGCCCGTCGAAGTGGATTCGGCCCTGGTCCATGACGATGACCCGGTCGAAATCTTCGATGATGTCCAGGTGGTGCGTCAACAGGATGACCTGTTGAGGCAGGTTCTGGATGGAATCGAGGAAAATCTCGATATTGTGCAGGTCCAGCAGTGTGGTCGGTTCATCACAGATCAGGATGTCCGGTTTGGTGACCAGCACGGAGGCCAGGGCAAGCATCTGCTTCTGCCCCCCTGATAGGAGGTGAGCCGGGTGGCCGGAATGTCCGGCCAGCCCGTACCGGGCCAGAACTTCGCCGACCAGCTCGGATGTCTGCGGTTTGGTGAGTTTTTGTCCACGCAACCCCAACGCGACATCCTCGGCAACCGTGGGCATGATGATTTGGTGGTTGGCGTCAGAGAAGATGAATCCAACCCGGCGGCGCACCCGGACGGCATCCTTTCGGGTATCCACACCGTCGACGAGGACCGTTCCGCAGCGCGGAATGAGTAGCCCGTTGAAAGTCCGGGCCAGGGTGGACTTGCCGCTGCCGTTGGCGCCGATGAAGGCGATCCGCGTCTCTGCCAGGTCCAGGCTGACATTGCGGAGTACCTCTAATCCATTGAAATCATGGGAGACGTTCCGTAGTGAAATCACGGTTCTGGGAACCCGTCAGCCAGGGTGGCAGGTGCCGGGGGCATTCAGGCCCCATTCTCGCCACGCCGGATGCCGGCCGGCGGAACCGGGTAGGCGCGGTGAACTCCGGCGGCCACTAAGGCGGCTAGCACTGCCTTGAGGATGTCGCCTGGGAGGAATACTGCGGACCCGATCAGCGTGATTCCCAAATCGAGGCCGGTAAAAAGGGGGGACAT
>NZ_JADOUU010000020.1:0-47610 GCF_015751955.1 Arthrobacter sp. CAN_A214 | reverse complement strand
GATTGCCGACCGGAGGAGTACCGACGCCCGGATTGCCGACCGGAGGAGTACCGACGCCCGGATTGCCGACCGGAGGAGTACCGACGCCCGGATTGCCGACCGGAGGAGTACCGACGCCCGGATTGCCGACCGGAGGAGTACCGACGCCCGGATTGTCGACCGGAGGAGTACCGACGCCCGGATTGTCGACCGGAGGAGTACCGACGCCCGGATTGCCGATGCTCGGAGGAGTACCGACGCCCGGATTGCCGGGCTCCGCGGAAGCAGGAGCAACAGTGAAGAACAGGCCGCCGGAGGCAAGAGCCACCGTGGAACCTGCAGCGAGCAAACGATTACGAGTGATCATCAAAATCTCCCAGCACGAAATGAAAAGATTTCCGGAGGGCCCAGAAAACCTGGAGCAATCAGACTGTCAACCAGCTCCTGCGCTTCATGTCACACCCGGGTTCCCGGGAAGTTAACCCCTGAAACTGAAGACAGGTAGCTGGTCTTGAGAGTCAGGTAACTACTGGGGGGACGCGAGTAGTGCTCGGCGGGTTAACAGGTAGAAGGTACTCAGGACGCGCTAGCAACCGGGGGTTATCTTTGGGATGTGGGTTGAAACCACACATGGAGCCAGCGACGCTAAGCCTTCTTGAGACCAAGGCAATCCCCAGCCGTTGCTGGCTCCTTCAAATGGAGCCGGCGGCGTTAAGCCTTCGTGAGACAAAGGCGATCCCCCAGCCGCCGTCGGCTCCTTCAAATTGTTTTTCCTTTGCATATGCACAGCCGCAGAGATGAGCTGAAATTAGTCTGTTATGCGCTTCGCCATTCCGCACTCGATAAAGCAAAGATTGATGCTGGCGCGAATGCCGGAAGACAATCGGATAAAGTTACCGATAAAACCCATGCTGCCCTTGGCTGTCGCCGCTTATGTTGACCTAACGAGTGCCCGTAAGATGCTCACCATGCCCACGGTCGATGGAGAGGGTCTGCTGCACGGATAGGTGACAGTCTCTAGTCACGCAGCCAGGGCGGCTGGTGTGTCCATGGTGGTCTCGAACTCGATAGGCGTCAAACGACCCAAACGGTGTTGCCGACGGCGCCGGTGCTAGGTGCGTTCGATCCAGGTCACGATCGCCATACGCAGGTGCTCGCAGGTGGTCCAGGAGCGACGGTTGAGGACGTTCTTCTGCAGCAGGCTGAAGAAGCTCTCCATGGCGGCGTTGTCGCCGCCGGAGGCAACTCTGCCCATCGAGCCGACCATGCGGTGGTGGGTCAGGGCTCGGACGAATTTTCGGCTTCGAAGTTGTGATCCTCGGTCGCTATGAATCACGCAGCCAGCGACATCACCACGACGAGCGAGAGCATTCTCCAGCGCGTTTACGGCCAGCTTCGACTTCATCCTCGAACCGATAGAGTAGCCCACAATCCGGTTCGAGAACACGTCTTTGATCGTGCAGAGGTCATCACGGACTGCCGGGCCGGGCTTCCTCCCGTTTTTCCCACGCTTCTTCCCGAACGAGCTCCACCAACCATTGACCGCGGGAATACGCCACGCCGTCCGGTCAACCATCGCCTCCCCAGCGTCGCGGGTCTCGTCCGCCAGGAGCCGGTGACCGAACTCGGGGTCGTCCGCGTGCACGTGGAACAGCGCGTTCGCACGATACGCCTCGACAACCTCACTGTCAGTTATGGGATCAGCCAGCCACCGGTAGTAGAGCTGGCGGGAGAGCTTTAAGACCCGGCACGCCACCGTCACAGGGACCCCATCGACAGCGAGCTCCCTCACGAGCGAGTAGAGCCTTTTCCCGGCAGGTTCGCCTGAGACAAATACGCTGCCGCCCTCCGCAGCACTTCATTCTCCTGCTCCAGCAACCGGACCCGTTTCCGCAATTCACGATTCTCTACCGTCTCGCTACGCGCCTGACCAGGCTTGACGCTCTCCTCGGTCTCGGCGTGACGCAGCCATCTCGTGAGCGTCATCGGATGAACGCCGAAGTCCTTCGCGATCTGCTCAATCGTCACTCCGGGCTCACGGTTCCTCGCAACGCGCACCACATCATCACGGAATACCTCGGGGTAGGGCTTAGGCACAGCAACATCCTTCCAGGCCAGCCTTCCGGCAAGCCAAACCAAATGTCACCTATCGGTGCAGCAGACCCGGTTCCGCCAAAACGTTATTGGCGTAGCCCAGATGAGTGAGTAACGCTGGTGCATGTTGCGAAAATGTTTAGGCTCTCGGTCACGACGTTGGACCTCGGTCGTTAAGCCGAAGGACTGCGGAACTGGTCCGCGACCGGCGGAAGTGATCGAGATGCAGGAGCTGAGAAAGCCCAGCCGCTTATTGGCGCAGGAAGACGAAATCTGGCCCATGCTGTTGCCTAGCCGTAGTCATAGTTTTCCGCGAACCTCGTCATTGCTCTGATCCCTTCACTGAACTGACCAACACGGTCCACGCCAGGCCCACAGGGGACCACTCGTCGCGGCAGCACTGAAGGGTCATGCCCCTGGGTGGACAAGCTCCTAACCCAGCCAGGACCAGCGGGCAGGCCGGCGTTGGCAGTTCAAGGGACACATCAGTATTTGCGGCCAGTATTCTCAAGGGTCACCTCTTGCTGCTAACATCAACCCTTCCTGATCAGCCCTTCCAGGACCACCTAAAAACTCACTGTGCTCTCATTCGAGCCCCATTGCCACTGTGACTAGGATTGAGCGAAGTAGATTGACAGGTTCGGGGTGACGGCCAGTTGATCGTAACGGGCCTTTCAGTGCCTTGGTCCCAGGTCAGGGATCCGCGCATCAGCGCCAACAGGGCATTGACTAGCCCGATGAGGACATCGGTCAGGTTAGCGGCTTTCTTGCCCTCAACTCTGGTTTAGAGTCGGTTCTTGCTCGGCAAATCAACTCGGGTATGTATGGACGAGGACTAACGGTCAGGGGCTAGTTAACGGCCTCAGAGAGCAAGCCGAGGCCGCTAGTCTGACCTCGACCGCCACCAGCATCGTGGAGAGGGTCACGGCGGCCGCTTCACCCTTCACGCGGTCACGGAAAACTGGGACACGAGACTAGCATTGCTCATTTACTTCAGGAACCCCTTTCACATCTGTAACAGGACTGTAGTCTTATCGGGATTTTACTCGCCGGGTTTACGCCCGTGTTTCGTTGGAGACCCTCTTGTTCCTTGCTTTCCCGCCTCGGCTTGTCCTTTCGGCTGTCCTATCCGTCGGTCTTCTAAGTAGCGCGATGCCTGCTGTGGCAGCGTCGCTTGAGTCCCCTGCGCCGACCGTATCTCCGTCAGCGTCTCCACCCGACTCCACGGTCGATCCCCTCCCCGGACCTGCAGTTCCGCCAAGTGAGTCGGCGACCGTTCCGCCGAGCATTTCCGCGACGGTCCCGAGCGAAGCACTGAGCACCCCTGCGACGGCTTCGCCCTCCGCGGAGCCGGGCACGAAGGGCAGCGCGGTCACGGTGGAGCCGGTGGCGGACCCCATGGGTCAGCCCGGTTTCAACCCGATTCTGGGAGAGCACCTGGCGGCGCCGTCGGACTCGGTGAAGATCCCGTTTGGTAGCCCTGAGGGGTCAGCAGCCGCGTTCGGCCAGCGAAGTGGCACCTTCAACGTCACGCTCGTCACCGTGATTCTTTCGGGCTCCCCGAACAACCGGATCTCCGATTTCCAACTCGATCAGGCACGGGCCTCGATTGCCGCTTCTAACAAGTACTGGCGGGCCGCCTCGAACGACCGCCTCGGCATGCAAATCACTGACGAGTACCGGGATGTGACGATCACGGCGAACAGCACTGACCAGTACTACGACCTCATGGCCAAAATCACCGCCCGAATGCAGTGGACGGCTACACCGAATGACGCGATGGTCGTTTATGTTCCGGTGTCGCAGTTCGCCGGCGGAGTGCTCGGCGGCGGTTTCATGGACGGCTTCAACAGCGGCCGGGTCATCATGCCGGTCCCCTCCGGGTTCACCAACAATGTGGTCAGCCACGAATTCGGGCACGTGCTCGGTTTGAACCACGCCAACAGCTTGCAGTGCTCCAATGGAAGCGCTGATGTCGAGTCTCCAGATGGCACTTGGGGCGACTCGGCCTGCGACTCGAGGGGCTACGGCGACACCATGGACCTGATGGGCCTGGCCCAGTACACCACGCCGCCGATCAACGCCTACCTCTGGGAATACGGAGGATTCGGCCGCGGGGATGAAATCCTTGATGCAGGTGTGGTCGAAGGCCCTAGATCCTTCACCCTTCAGCCCTGGGCGGGAACCGCGGCCCGGCGGGCAGTGAAGTTCGTGGACCCCGCAACCAGGGAAACCTACTACCTCGAGTTCCGCACACCCGTCGGTGCGAACGACGGCGGCGCGATCAACAATAACCGTGGTGTGATGATTCATAAGGAGGATGCGCGCGGGGACTGGCCGGACGCCGCGTCCCTGGCATTGACCCCTTCGAGCTACCCGTTCACCGGGTACTACAACCAGAACCACGCCTGGCAGCAGGGCTCGACGTTCCGCACCGCTCGCGGAACGACGGTGCGCATCGACTCCATCGGCAGCACGAGCGCAAGCATTACCATCACTGGAACGTTGTCGCGGGAGGCGGTGGCGGCGCCGTTTATTGATGGTGCTGCCGCGTTGGTGTCGGCCCTGGGTGTGCCGGTGTCGGAGGTTATTTGCGGGTTGAAAGACAACGGTTGCTACCGGAACTATGCCAATGGTGCAGTGCTGTGGTCGACCGGCACTGGTGCCGTGGCAAGTGTCAATGGACCAACCCGTACCGCGTGGGTTAACTCCGGTGCGCAGAATGGGCTTATGGGTTACCCCACCAACCGTGAGATATGCGGGATCAGGGACAATGGCTGCTACCAGTCTTTCCAGGGTGGGGAAATTCTCTGGTCTGCTGCCAGCGGTGCCCAGATCAGCCGGTTCGGTGCCACCCGCACCGCGTACCGTGCGGCGGGTGCTGAGAACGGTATCCTCGGTTACCCGACAGGCGCTGAGATCTGTGGGTTGCGTGAGGGTGGTTGCTATCAATCTTTCCAGCGCGGTGAGATCCTTTGGTCCGCCACAACCGGGGCGCAGATCAGCCGGCAAGGCGGAATCCGCCAGGTTTACCGTGCGGCGGGAGCCGAAAACGGAATTCTTGGTTACCCGATAAGCGCTGAGATCTGTGGGTTGCGAGATAACGGTTGCTCCCAGTCTTTCCAGCGCGGGGAAATCCTTTGGTCCGCCACAACCGGGGCGCAGATCAGCCGGCAAGGCGGAATCCGCCAGGTTTACCGTGCCGCAGGAGCCGAAAACGGAATTCTTGGTTACCCGACAAACGCTGAAATCTGTGGGTTGCGAGATGGTGGCTGCTACCAGTCCTTCCAGCGCGGCGAGATCCTTTGGTCCGCCACAACCGGGGCGCAGATCAGCCGGCAAGGCGGAATCCGCAACGCCTACCGGGCCGCAGGAGCTGAGAACGGTGTTCTCGGTTACCCGGTCAACATCGAGATTTGTGGGCTGCGCGATAACGGTTGCTATCAGTCCTTCCAAAATGGCGAGATCCTCTGGTCCGCCACGACCAACGCCCACTCGACCGTCACCGGACCTATCCGCACCACCTACCGGACACAAGGAGCCGAAAACGGTGCCCTCGGTTACCCCATGACGACCCAAACCTGCCCCACCACCACCCAATGCACCCAAACCTTCCAAACCGGAACCCTCACCTGGACCCCCACCACCGGCGTCCGGATGGTACAACGCTAATAAGCGCAGATTCTGCGTTGTATAAGCTGCAACGAGGTGATGCCGCCACGATATCGGGCTCTTCACGGTTAGAGCCACCAAAGCTCACCGGTATCCTGCGGGTTTTGCACCGGTAACCGGCCGTGCTGTCGGTAGAAGCCGAGCAAACGGGCGGAGTGTTCCCACCACAGCTCCTTCAGCGTGATCACGGACTCGTTTGCTCGCTTGTTCGCGGGTTGGTCATGCAGGATCAGGCGCCGCCCGAACAGGGTGGGGTCGCGTTTCTCGGCCGCCCGAATCGAGTATCGGACGCGCCGCACATCCGCCCTGCACATCGCGACGATCCGCTCGACCGGGATACCTCGGGAGTACATGAACAACCATTCCTGCTTGTTCTTGCACACACCGACCGGGTATTCCCCCTCCGGCAGGAGCAGGTCATCGAACCTCATAGCCCTCACTGAACCAGTGCGACTGACACTGCGGGTGCTCCCGCCACGGCAAAGCCATCAGCTCAAGGATTTTGTACAAATAACCCGGCTCCCCTACCGACTCGTCATCCCAGTCGATGCTCAGCACATGGGCCACGAGGTGCTGCTTCGCGACACAGTCCGCGATGACCTTCTCGGGGCGTTGATTCATGATGTGGCAAGCCAGCGGATCCCTCAACAGCTCCTGCCCGGCGACACCGATGTCACGGCCGACATCGGCCGCACGCCTGCTCTCCACGCACATCCCCAGGATCCCCCCGCCTCCGGGGTCATCCAACGCCTGCTGGGCGAGGTCATGGTCCTCCATCACGCGGGCAAGGATGAAGGCAGCCAGCTCGTTCATGACCGAAGCGTACCCACCGATGCTGGGACCACACAGGGAACACAACCTCCCAGCTGAATCTATCGTCACACCGTGGTGCGGGCGGTTCACCCACAGGTGGACGGCTTTGAGCTCACTCCTGACGGGCTCCACCCGCCCATAGATGGATGACCCACAACAACTCCCCCTAAAGCCGTGATGCGGCTTTCCAAATAATCGAACCTGTGTTCTATTTTAAACTCTGCATGAAATGACAGCACGGGAAGGACCGCAACCGATGACAACGCACCCAATGAACACTCCACGAGGCTCACCTCCCGGTTCCGATGCTGCCTGGCATGTCCTGGACGAGCCCGCAGTCATCCGCTTCCTGCCCAGCGGTACACCGTTGGCGTTGCGCTGGCGAGGCAGTATCTGGCAGATCATCGGTAACCCTGTCTCCTGGTCGAGCTCGAGCAGCTGGTGGGAACCCGACACCACGGCCCTGGGTGGTCGAGAGAGTCTCATTAGGACCCGGTTCTGGCGGTTTCAGGCCCAGACCGGGCCCGCCTCCCCGGTCCTGGAATTCGACATCAGCGCCAATCCACGATGGCAGGACTGGCGGTTACGCCGCGTCGCCGGCGTCCCCGGTTTCTGAGTGACCAGTTCGTCACGAGAGCTAAAGGCGGGGCGAGTGTCAGGACATGGGCAGCAGTAAAAGGTACCCAAAATATTATGCGCACCTGATGGATCAGCGGATCGAGGAATTCGTGATGCGCGAGGAACTCATCATGCTCACCGCAGCCGAACTCAACCTCGAGAACACCCGGCCCATTGATTTCCCGGAACCGCGGCGGGTGTACGCGTGGATCCGCTACCCCTCCAAAGCCATCCGAATCCAAGCCCACGCCATCGCCTACACGAAAACAGCCGTGAAAATCCGGTTCTTCGAATCCCTGATCATGATCCAACGCGAAGGCTGGGTCTGGCTCAGCTCCGTCACACCGGTCCCCGACAATGAGTCGGAAGAAAAAGGAAACGCCGGATAACTCCCTAGCAGGGAGGCACACACCTCCTGTGAAGGTGCTGCGATAGAGTCATTTCCCGGGGATTTCATTGGTTCGCAGGTTCAGATCACTTGGGAGTAAGAAAAATGGCGCAACGCGTGCAGGTGCACTTAGTGGATGACCTCAATGGTGAGGATGCCCAGGAAACCATCCGGTTCGGGCTTGATGGAACCGACTACGAGATCGATCTCAGTGCCGAGAACGCTGAACAGCTGCGTTCGGCACTGTCCGGATATGTGGACAAGGCCCGCAAAGCCAGCGGTGGACGAAAGAGTCAGGGTGGACAGAAGCCGTCGTCGACGAGTCGTGCCGCGCGCCAGGACACACGGCAGATCCGTCAGTGGGCGCAGGCTAACGGGTACAGCCCCAACTCACGCGGCAGGATCACTCAGTCGATTATCGACGCCTACAATAAAAGCCGCTAAACAACCCCGCCACCCAAGGAAAGCTAACTACCCGGCGTCGCGCACAGCGTCCGCCACAAAATCCTTGGGGGTCGGCGGAAAGATTTTTTCCAAGGGTATTAGTGCAGGTTCCTCCGCTCCCCCAGCGAGTTGGAGCACTTCCTCCGGCTCCAGGACGGTCACGTCGGTGATGACCTTTGGATCCTCCCCGTGGTGCAAGCGCGACAGTGATGGCTTCCTGAAGGCTCAGCTTGGCATAGTCGAGCTCGAAAGCGGCCGCTTCCCTCTCCGCCGCGGCGAGGGCGCGTCGACAGATCCTGATTGGGCTGGGCCGGACAGGAAGGACGATCCTCCGACGCGGCATCTCAGGCTGTTTTGCTTTCGCTGCAAACTCTTCCGCTGCTCGCCCCTGCTGCGGAATGCTGCGTTGCCTCACCTTCACCATGCCAGGATCTCCTCTGCCAGCCTCCTACGCTCATGTCCTACGGCAAAGACCGCTCCCCCGCGTTTCCTTCTAATCTCGTCTCGAGATACCGAACTAGAGACTTGGGCCGTTTGGATCGCAGCGAGGCGTCGCGCTTTAACCAGTCGTGGCACGTCCTCGGGCCGGCATAAAGACAACATCAACAGCCTTTCAAGCTCCGTGTGCTCACTCACAGAATTTCGGACTACCGAAGTACGTGAGATTGTACTACTTACTCCCGAACTTCGGTATTCCCGAAGTACCGACTACAGGAATAACCAACCGTTAAGCCTGACAACTTGTCCGGGGTGGCACCACATCAAGAGCCTCTTATCTGACCCACTCCAAAGGCCATCGAGAACCTGTCATGGCGTAGATGGATTAACCCCGGTAGTCCGGTAGTTTGGTAGTTCGGCAAATCAGGAGTCTTGCAGTTCGACGGCTTGTTAGTCCGGTAGAACGGCTGAGTGTCACTCTGCTTCGGAGCGCCGAAATGACAGAGTTCGGCAGTGTAATTCGCAGAGAAGTGTGGCGAGTCGATCAGTCTCGGCAGGTCCTCGGATCCACGCGAGGACAGCACCAGCATCTCTGTAAGCTCTGACTGTCTGCTTACAGAGCACCGAACTACCGAAGCCGCCAATGTCAGCATCCGCTCCTAGCAATACCGTTCTTCCGAACTTCGGTACTCCGTAATCCCGAGCTCGAGAAACAAAGAACTATCATATCTGGCGACATGCCCAGAGTAATGCCAGATGAAAATTATCTGATCCGATCTGCGTCTGAGGGCATCGAGATCCAATCCTGGTACGAAGACGGTAGTTCGGTAGTTCGGTAGTTCGGTAGTTCGGTTGTTAGGCGAAAGGGACAAATGCAAAATCCGCTTAAAATACCAAGGTTACAGAGTTCGGCAATTTAGTTTGCAGTGAAGTATCGCGAGTATCTAGTCGTGGCACGTCGTCGGACATACGTAACGACGGCACGAGCAGCCCTGCAAGCTCTGACTGACAACTACCGAACTACCGAACTACCGAACTACCGAAGTCCTAGTCCTGAGTCCTGAGTCCTTCAATGACAGACACAAGCTGGAGTGTGAAGTTTATTGATTCACGAACTCTGTAGGTACCGAAGCTCAGTGTTAAAACTCATACGTGATGCCCGACCCTCATGCCAGGGGAGGGCACCTCCTCACCCGGACGTTCGGAGTTCGACCAAGATCGACGATCCACCGAACCTCGGAACTCCGCATTTTCGACAAATCAGCCATCCCAAGAACCTGCTTAGACACCGATAACTTACAGACTTCGGGTATTCGCAGGTTTAGAGTTATGGGCTTGGGAACATACAGAGTTCGGTACTCTCGAAATCTGTCGGCGATTCCTACCAGGTAGGGGAGTGGCTCACTGATAACTTGTAACAGTTAGCTTGCCGGCTGACAGCTGGAACTCTGTAAGTTCCGTACTTTGGGCAGCCAGTGGCCGCCTCAATCAGCTATACGCAGATGCCCACTGCAGCCGGACCATTTTGCCATTGCAACGAAGGATCCGTGCGACATGAGGGTTGTCTCTGTCATCAACCAAAAGGGCGGCGCCGGTAAATCGACGACCGTCATGAACCTGGCGGCCGTCGTCGCCGAGCATTCACGTGTACTCGTCGTAGATGTCGACCCACAGATGTCGGTGACATCATGGGCGACCACAGCGGAGGACCTGCCGGAAGACCGCAAACTGCCCTTCGATGTCGTCGCCGAGACAGACGTCAAGGTTCTTGCCCAGCTGCGTGGTGCGGACTACGACACGATCTTCGTCGATACACCCGGCAACCTCGAGAACATGACGGTACTGAAAGCCGTGGTAGCCAATTCCGACTTCGTTATTTTGCCTACCGAGCCGACAGCACTTGCGATGCTGCCCCTGGTTAACACCTACAGGAGCATCGTCGAGCCCGGGGGAGTGGATTACAGGGTGGTGATTACCAAGGTGGATTCGCGCTCCCTCGTCGATGCAACGGACGCCCAGGAAGAGCTCCGCGGAGCCGGACTAATGGTGTGCAAATCCTTTGTTCGCTCCTATAAGGTCCACGAGCGTGCACCGCTCACCGGCCAGGTTGTGACCACCTATGACAAAACCCGAGCGGCCGAGAAGGCCGGCGGGGACTACAAAGACGTTTCCCGGGAGCTCCTGAGCATCTGGGCCAACCAGGAACAGAGGTAAACCATGGCGGTCAAGAAGGGACTGAAGGGGCTGCTGAACCAGGGCAGCCAGGAGATGCTCGCCGCTATGCAGCGTGATCCGGAGCCCGAAACATCCGATCCGGGCTCCGGTGGGGGAGCGGCGGCGACTCTTCCTATTTCAGCGCCGACTGGTCCTGCCTCTCCGGTGAACTCCGCTCCGACCGCTGTGTCGCCTGATGGCAAGCTGACACTGGCAACACTAGAGGCCGCACAGGAGCCCCAGAAGGAGGCAGCGCCAGTCCCGATGGCATCTCCAGCACGCCCGGGGCCGTCGCACATTCGTGCGGCGCCTATTGCGCCGCAGGATACTCCCGCCGCCGAACCTGATCCGCTGCCGTCGAAAAAGCCATCCTGGGAGGAGATGGACCGTAAGGAGGTACGTGTGTACAGCGACCAGGTCCTCGCGCTGACCACACTCCGGCTGAAAATCAACAAGGGTAAGAAGGGATCCGAACGCATCACGGACAACACCCTGATCCGCACGGCGATCGACTTGCTATTGGAACGCCAGGAAGACATCGGGGGAGTGACGGAAAATGAGATCCGGGCTTCCTGTGGGCTCGACCCCCGCTACTGAGTTTGGAACATTCGGAGTGCCGAACTTCCGAAGTTCGCGACTTCGAGCTTCCAGCGTGCTTATCCAGCAAACTCTGTGAGTCTGGGGTCAACCGGTAAGCCGAAACACAAGGTCGGCTAGGGATAAGTCATCCGGCGGGCCCTCGTACGCTTCCCAGGGGTAGTCGTCGTCGGGGGAGGGGATAAAAACCTCCGTCGCCCGTCTGGAAAGCCATGTCCGCCATTGGGCACGCTGTTCCCTGTACATCGTTACCTGGCGGGCAACGTCCTCAAGCACGCCAAAACTCTCAGCCAGGGTAGACAGACTTGTCACTGAGACCAGTCTCCAACCGGCCGGGCTGCGGACCGCGAGGTTCCACGCTGCGAGACACTCTAGTGATTCGCTCACGGCGGTGCGGGAGAGTCGCGTAATCGGGACAAGGTCGGCTGTAGATAGAGAAGTAGTCGCAGCTTCCAGAGCCTCATATACGATCGCCGCGGGGAAACCGAGCTCCCTGAAGACGGGCCGCAACGCATGGACCTTGCCCTTCTTCCAAGAAATCTCACTCGCACTGTCCTTCATAGACGAGGGGACCACAAGCTCGTACTGATCGCCTCGGGTTCCCTTCGCTTTTTCCAGCAGCGCGATCAAGGGTTGCGAAGCTGAACGGAGGGCTCGGAGGTGTGCGGCGACGGTGGTGTGGTCGAGCCCGGTCGCAACTGCCAGTGATCGGACACCGAATTCGATAACTGATCCGCCTGTCATGTGAGCAGCTGCACCGATCGCTCTAAGTACCATCCGTCGTGCCAGGTCAGCCCTTGAAGATCCCATCGTGCTCTCCATAAGGAACGCTGCGTTTCGCCACACCCTGATGAATCGATGCTGAGACGCGGAGTCGACAAGCTGAGAACTACCACCATGTAATGCGGGGGGCTGTGTATTTGGCTTGCTAGTGGGGTTTTTACGGTTAGTTTGCTTGTTGCTGCCATTGGTAGTCGTCGTTTTGAGGTAGCGGCGGGCCGCGTCGAGGTCTCGTTGAAGAGCTGTTACTCGGTTGCCTGCGCTGTAGCGGGCGTAGAACGAGGCTAGGCCGGGCCAGATACCCTGGGTCATGCGGCGGTAGATGTCGGTGGCGGTAAGGCCTGCTGCGGCCGCACCTGTAATGACCGCTTGGCGCGCCTCTGAGTTGCTGCCGTATCGGTTCGTGTCGTACAGGCCCGTGCGCGCGATCGCCTGCATCGCCTGCGACATGCGAGTGGCAGGGGTGACTTCACACGCCAGCTCAATAGCATCGTCGAGAACTGGGGGCGCCAGCTCGAGGCGCATGGCCTTGGTCGCGCGAATTTCCTCGTGCAGGTCCTGTCGCATGGCTTTCCAGACCGTGCCGGAGTTGGGCCGTTTGACGATGTCGTAGGCCATGGACAGGCTCATGGCGAGCTGCTGGTGGCCGCCGGTCTTGTGTCGGCTACCAGGTACACGCATACAGCCGTGGATGAGGTTCTGGTGGGGCGTCCGGTCAAGGCTTGGGAGACGGTTGCCGAGAGCCTCCACGAGTTCGCGGGCATCGCTGAACGTCGCTGGTGTTGCCAGCGGAACGTAGACGTGCCGGCCGCCATTGGGGGAGTAGTCCTCGATCCAGCGGGCGCCTAGGCGGTGCAGCCATTCCTGTAGGGCCCGGACATCGGCTGCGACTTGGCTCAGCCCGCCCTTGGAGGAGTCGAAGTCGAAGAAGAGCGAACGGCAGGACCCGTCCTTGCCAAAGATGCGGACGGCGGCAGGTAGAGACGGCAAGGCATCAGTGAGGTCCCGCTCGAACTTCTGGGGGTAGCTCTTACCGGCGTCTCGCGACAGCCTCACACGGGGCTGGCCTGCCAAGAGGGGTGCGAGTGCAGCCCATACGACCGAGGGCTCGTCTTTGACAAGCGACACGCCCGAACTCTGTAAGTCTGGCAAGGCCCAGCTATGCTGGGGTAAAGTGATGGTATTCCTCCCAAGGGAATGACAAGGGACCGCTCCTCCACCAGGGGGTGAGAGCTTGTGGGACTTGCATCCTGATCAGCCGGCAAGCAAAAGCAGGTTGTAAGTCAAAGTCTTCGAAGGCCCGCCGTTGGCGGGCCTTCATCTTTTAAGAAGCTATGCGGCCGATAGGCAAAGCCTCCTGCTGGTTGTTCTTCGAGAAGTCTGTGTGCTGGATCCGATCTTCAACGACTGAGGCTACCCAGTCACTTACGTGTTCGAAGCCCTCGGCGGACGCGATTTCACGCACCGCATTGGCCTTCTCCGTTGCCAAGCGAAAGCCAATGAGCTTGCGGTCACCCTTGTGCCTGCGGCCGGGTCCGACTCGACCGTCTGCTGTCACAGCCATGATTACCACTGTCCTTTGAATCCGGTGGCCCGGGAGCCTTCGCTTCGTGATCAGTTCCAGTGTCTGGAGGTAACATCTGCCACTTACGTGAAAACAGATATTGTCCCGACATTCCGAACCTAGCAGGGTCCTCATGCCTCGCAACGTATTACGTGCAAATCAGTTTTTGTGTCGTGTCGCGGGCTGAGTCTCGCTTCGGTCCGTGCAGGGGCAGTCAACCGCTCCTGCGAGGCGCCCTCAGTTGGACCGCTTTGGACCGCTTTGGACGGATTGGTCCCGAGTAGTCCGGGTGCCAGCGTTGCAACACCGTCGTGTCGATGGCGGCATAGCCTTCGTGTTCGGTACAGGACAGTCCTCCAATCATCAGTGTCGTCGCAGCGACCGACGAACTCGCTCCGTGCGGTCGCTGGCGGGCGCTCACCCGCCCTCATGCTGCCGCAGGTAAGCCCTAGACCGTGAGCAGAAGGTCGAAGCTGAATAACTAGCTACAGTACATCTTAGTCACACATAGCTGATGCATGTGTGAGTCCGGAGATCGATGTCTCTCAGGCTGACTTCTGAGAATTTTTACCAATTACGGATGGTGCTACGCCTCGTCCAGAATCTTCGCTATCGCGTGGAGCGTATCTGGATCTACCGGGCCAAGGGCTCGAGCTGCGAAGTTGCGTACCTCGGCACGACGTAGGTTGCGAAGCAGCTCCAGCTCAACTTCCACCTGTTCGGGAAGCTTGCCACCTTCCTGCAGGAAGTACTCAGGGTCGACGTCGAAGACGCGGGCAATGGCGACCAGGGCTTCATCAGGAACGTACTGTTCCTTCCCGGCCTTCAGGAGGGACCACCTCGTGCGCGAGAGAAAGTAGCCGTATGCCTGAGTCGCATCACGGATTGTTGGATAGTCGTAGGGCTTACCGGCAGGGGACATGATGACGTCGAGGAGGAGGCCCACTTTCCTCGCAAGTATCTCTGCTCTCCGTATCCCATCGGATCGTTCCCGGGATACATCCAAGTCGTTCACGTACTCATCAACTCCAAGTCATCGCCACCACAAAACACAAGAACGTTGCCAGCCCTAGTAACGCACCAGCTAAGGCTTCTCGCCCAGTGTGTTCCCGAACAGAAACCCGACTCACTGCCATCAGTGGAGATAGTACCAACAGCCATGTCCAGGCATGCCCAAAAACGGCGACGATCCATAACACCACAAACGTAAGCACTGACACGTGACCGGAGACGTTCAGCCACCGACGAAAGAACACGAGCGATGCGTTACCTAGAAATAAGGCAGCAACTGTCCATGGAACTGGCGGCGCCAAGGGGATCAGGAAGCAGACCGCGGATCCGGTAAGAGTGAAGATTAGCAGGAGGTTTACGCGGAAATGATCCGGGATATTCCTTCGCCTGAACGGATCTTTCAACAACATATAGATCAACCCAGGCACACCGATGATGCCGACTAAAAGGAGGGCAATTTCCACCAGATCAAGTTCTGCTTTGAATCCCGCGAGCACCAAAAGTACCACCAGCATCAATGCCGGTGGCAGAAGTTTCGAGATGCTGGAAGCTAGAAGCGGTACTTCAGACCTTTGATCCGCGCCGTTCAATTCTGTTGCCTACCTTGTCGATGATTTGGAGCTCCTCGGGCGACAGCAGATCGGAGTTGAGTACGCGGACGTCGCCGATAACGATGAACCAGCGGTAGAGCTGCGCACTGGACGTGTGTGCATCCAAGGATATGTGGGTGGCGTCCATGGCGCGCTGACCCTCCGGAGTACTCGCCAAGCGTCGAAGAATTGGCCGTAGTTTGTTTAGGCTTTCGGCGTTCTCCGTGCGCACAGCGAGGGTCGTCCTGATGCGACCCGAGGACGGGAGGATGAACGCGAGGGCGAATCCCAGAGTCATCAGGGCGATGAAGACGTGATAGACGACGTCCAGTGCACCCTCGTAGGTTCGGACACCGTCGAGCAGTTCTGCGCAAATCTCGACCATCTTCATGATCGCAGCGACCACACCCATCAGGCAGGCGGCGCTGAGGACATTGAATCCAACGCGGAACGCAGCAGATTCACCGCACCGGTTCCTGCGGAAAGTTTTCATCCCGGTGTAGCCGGCAATGATCCCGAACCAGGCGAAGAAGGTTGCCTGATACAGGGCGATCGTAGGAGTGCCGCCGAAGGTGGCTGTGAAGTCTTTAGCTGATCCCCGGGTGTCGGAGACGAGGAACAGGAGTGACTGAACCACGGCCAGAATGACGCCGGCACCCACTAGGCCGTTGATGTGGCGACTCGAACGACGCGTGGCCTGGAGTAGCGAACGGCTCAGCACCGTCATGCCCAGCCCCATCAGGAGGTGAACGAAAAGGTTAAGCAGATTTTCACCACCGAGGATCGGGTCTAGCGCCAGATATAGCGCATCAACATTGAGAGTGACGCCGAGGGTCACGATCAATAGAGGCGGAATCATGGAGCGCTTCCAACCGAACCGCAGTCCCACGAGCCGGATCCCGATCATCACCCAGAGGATGGTGACCGGAAGGACCTGGAGTAGTGTCACCCGAACATCCGCTCCAAGTCGCTGGTGCTCTTGTGCTCGAGGGGAAGAACCGCCAGCGAGAGCAGATAAGCAATGTGCTCAGCTGCCCACTCGGTGTCGTTCCAGTCCAGCGAGCGGGCCAACATGCGCTTGATTCCATTCTGGGCGCCGATGTGCTTAAAAATACTCGGCACCTTGTCGGTCGGAGACAGCCCGCAACCGTCGTGACTCAAAAGGATGTGTCCGAATTCGTGGAAGGTTGCGTGGTTACGATGCAGGCGACTGTCCTGAGCCGGCAACACGATGACCGACTTGTGTTCCTTCTCGATCCAGAGACCTGTCACGGTCGGCATCACCGTGTTGTCGATTTCCTTAAGCTCGATCGGCTTGCCGTGTGCTTCCGTCACGGCTGCCAAAAGCTCGTCTAACGTTGCTTGCTCACTGAGGTTGAGTGCCTTGACCACCATTTCGGGCGTGCGGCTTCCCTCAGCTTCGGCCTTCCTGAAGCGCATGACTACCATCTCCGTCCTGTTCGGTCCACACAGTCGTCACCCTGTGTAAGCAAATGGTGTCCCAGTCCCTCATCTAGGAGCCTCGACGATTTCAACCATGACACGCACTACTCCCCATTTTGCAAGCAGTGGTGCGGACATGCGAGCAAGATCTCATGGGCAACTGAATCAACCCTCGACTTCGCCAACCTGAATCAGCGGGCCGACTGCCATGGCCAATCAGGCACGTCACGGCAGAAGCAGCAAGGCGCCGGCGAACGCAAGGCTACCGGCGGCGTAGCCGGCGACGACCTGTCCCGGAGTGTGAGCCTTCAGCTTCACGCGGGACCACCCGACGGCCGCGGCCACCAGCAGAGCCAGCACCGGACCGACGACTGGCACCGGAACCAGCAGTGTAAGGGCGGCATAGGCTGCGACGGCCGCATGCACCGACAGCTTCCATACGAGGTTCGCCAACAGGCACAGCACCAAACCGATGAAGACACCTCCAATTTCACCGAACAATTCTGCCGGCGCATCGAGGACCATCAGCAGCAGCGCACCCAGGCCGAGCGAACCAGCAGCTGCGATGAGGATCGGAGCACGGTGCTCGCGGACACTGACGTGATGATCGGCCACAGCGCCCCTGTGCTTGAGTACCAGGACCAGAACGAACGGCAGGCCCACGGTGAAGACAGCGGCTGTGACAGCCTGCAGCAAGATGACCCCGGACGTGAGCAGCGGCTGCGCCAGGAGCAGTCCGCCCACGAGCACCGCTGGCGCGAAGACCTCGGTGATGATCCGCGCTAAGGCGATTCCTGCCTCGTTTGTGCGGCGGATCTCCGATGCGGCATGTCGCTGAGTTTCAGGCATCAGACGATCATACGATCCCGAACGCTTATGGCGACCTGCTCGAGATGGCAGTTGGGCTACGTACAGAAGGTGATTCGGTGGTTGCGCATAGGGTTTTTGACACCAAGGAACACAAGGACGTCTGCTATAAGGCTCGGATGTTTGAAGCCGTTCGCGCATACAGCACTTGCGGCATAGTCATCACAAGTCACAAGGGTGAGGTCTTCGTAGTGCCGAGCGTGAGAGTGTAGAGTCGTACATAAGTCACACATGTGTTAGTCATGTGCGAGTAGTCGAAGCCCGAAAGTTGTGAATCTGTGAAAGCTCCTTCAGTGGTTCAACGAAGCTGCCTCCAACATTCCTATAGGGAAGATTGTTCAGAGAGCAGATAGTTGCGCAAGGTGTCCAATAAAAGGGCTATGCGCCTGGTGTCGGTCGAGTAACGACTTGCACGCCCTCGACCTCGCTTTCCCTCGGGTATGTCAGAGATAACAACCCCCCACGCCAGCAACTGCTCGATTTGATTCTGCAGAGTTGCGGCATTCAACCCCGTGCCTTCTGCTATCTCACTTTTGAACGAGTTGGGATGGCGCTCGAGGAAAGCAATAACCATCGCCTTCGGACTACTGCCGAAGCAGAAAATAGCCGCTTCGAGCGCTTCGGGCCAGTCACTACTGGGCGGAACCATGCGGGGCATACAGCCCATTGTCTCCACTCCTGCAGGGAAAAACGATTCGCCCTGTAGTTGATGAATAAAACATGATACTTTTCCTTAAACCATGGACACGTGAATATCAGAACCGCCGACCATGCCCAGATCGGAAGAGAGCAGATGGACGAGAACGAGAAACGCGGGGCGTTGCCGCTGCTGGCCTTGGTGATCCTTATACCTCTCCTGGCTGGGCTACCTGTCATGGGCATCACCGGTGCGGCGATTCTCACTCAGGCCGAGGAGAAATCCGCTGCCTGCGTCGTCTCGGCGGTCGGTGAAGCTGCCGGGGACATTACCTCGATTCCGGCCATCCCGAACAACTGGGGTGCGCTGGTCGACGCCGCCGCGAGGACCGCTGGTCTACAGGTGAGCGTGGTGGCGGCGCAGCTGAAGCAGGAATCGGGCTGGAACGAAGGCGCACGGAGCCTTGCAGGTGCTCAAGGCCTAGCTCAGTTCATGCCCGGCACCTGGGCGTTGTATGGCGAGGGTGGCGACCCGTTCTCGGCCGAGGACGCAATCCCTGCCTATGGCCGCTACATGGCAGCACTGAAAGCAGGAGTGCAACCGCTGGCAGCGGATGATGCTGACCTTCTCGTGCGGCTCACTTTGGCTGCTTACAACGCGGGCCCGGGTGCCGTGCAAAACGCGAGAGGGGTCCCGCCGTTCACCGAGACCCAGCAGTACGTCGAGAAGATCCTGGCGTCCGGGCAGGGCGAGTTCTCCGCCGACTGCGCGGCCCCGGCGGGCACGGTCGCGTGGGACGGCGACCTGGGGGACGGCGAGTGGACCAACCCGCTGCCGGGCGGCGGTTTCACTTCCGGCTACGGGCACCGCAACATCTCTAATCTGCCGGCGTGGGCGCAGGACCACGTCGGGGTTGACCTGTCGACCCCGGGCGCCGGGTACAGCAACGGAGGCCTGGTGATCGCTCCGACCGATCTGCGGATCACAGGGTTCAACGACAAGGACGGCTGCGTGATCGCCAAGGAAGACGGGAACGATCCCGATTTCGGGTTCGCGTTCTGCCACCTCAACGCCTACAGCGTGGCGGTGGGGGACAGGTTGAAGCGCGGCGACGTCGTCGGCACCGAGGGCAACAGGGCCGGCCTCGGGCTGGTGGCCACGCATCTTCACCTCGAGATTTACAAGCCGGAAGCGCCGGAAGTCGTCTACCCGTATCAGGGCTGGAACCTGGATCCGGAACCGATTCTGAAAGAGAAAGGAGCGTGGGTGCGATGACGGTTCACTCACACAGTTATCGGACGATTGCTCTTTCTGCGTGCCTGGTCGCGTTCACCAGTTGCGCCGCTGAGACACCGGCATCCGAGGACGTCGCACCGGTTTCGGCCCCCACGACGATCTACGAGGGCTCGTACACCTCGGCCCCGGCCGAGGACATCCTGGGCGGAAACACCTTCACCTGGCCCGAGGCCGCTGATCGTTCCGACGTCGACTCCACGGCGAGGGTAGCTGCGCTGATGCTGCACTCCTGGGACACCACCGTTGATCGAACCGAGACGGCGGCCGCGGTGCGCGCCAGGCCGCTGATGTCGGAGGCGTGGGCGGCGAACCAGATTGAACCTGAACGCAACGCGAGCAACGGTGAATGGCTAGAACCATCCGAGCACCAGGCGTATAGCGTTCCCCGGGTGGTTCCTGCGATCGGTGACTCCGCGCAGGACGTCACCCCCGATAGGGCCATTCGGGTGCTCGACGTGACGTGGCGATGGGTGGCCCGGGATGAGACACCCCTGCAGGGCGCCGGTCACCGGCAGGTGACTCTCTACCTCGAGAAGACCGCTGACTGGTGGGATGTCGTGGTGCACCAGAGCCGCGACATGAGCGCCTCGATGACAGGGGAGGGAAAGTGACGCCCGCAGTGCATTCCTGGCCCGTCATCCGCCTCACCATCGGGGAAGGGGAGATTGTCGCGGACGCGAACGGTGACGTCCTGACCTACCCCGTGCTGGACGATAGCTCAACTGCTGACGTCGCGGCCGATGCGGCAGTCGAGGCGTGCCGCCGGTTGGGCCTTGCGGCGTGCCGGGTGCAGGGCCACACCGAGGACGGCGAGGTGTATGAGATGGTCGTCGACGCCGACCTCGGCACCCTCGAGGAACGGGACGCCGGCACCACCGATGCTGCAGGTGCTAACTCTGGTCCTGATGCTGCTCGCTCAGGGTCACGGACCGGCCACCGGATCGGGCGAGGCGGGCGGCGGAGTCCTGCGCACCGGAGGGCTGTGCTGTGGGGGAGTGCGGGCATCCTGGTGGTCACGGTGGGATTGAGCACCTTCTCCACCGTCCAGGAAGGGACGGCGGAGCCCGTCGCTACGGTCTTCACGCCGCCTCCCGCCCAGCTGCCGGTTCCGGCTCCTGCGGGGTGGGACACCTATGGGGACTGGACGACTCCGATGACCGGCGCGACCGTTCGCGCGATCCTGGATCCCTCGGGTCAGCCGGTGAGCGTGGATGGATCGACGCTGATCGCCCATGACCCTCGGACGGGTGTGGAGCGGTGGAGCCGTACCGCTCCCTTCACGGTCGGAGAACTGGCACTGTTCACCATCGACGGTAAATCGCGGGTCGCCGCCTCAGCGGCACACGAACTCGTGCTGTTCGGTGACGGGGCGGACCCGATCCGCGTGAACGTCCCCAAGGACGGGACGGTCGTTCTCAATGGTGGGACGGCGCCTCGCGTGGACCTGCCGGACAAGCGGTCGCTGATCGTGGCAGCTGACGGCAGTACCTCGGCGCGTGTGGTCCCTGCGGCCGCGGAACCTATCGAAGCCCTTGGGGATGACCTGGTGGCCGCCGATGTGCGAGCCGGACGGATCTGGCGCATCACTATGGACTCGGCGGCCCTGCCCGCTCCCGCGACGCTGTCTGCACCTTCCGCGGAGGCGGAACTGATCTCGGTCCTCGGTTCCGTCGACGGACGGGTGGTCGCGGCGTGGAAGAACGATGACGGGGTCACCCTCGGCTTCTATGACCTTGGATCTGCTGCCGATGCCACGGAAGCCACGCAGGTCGGCCTGGCCGACATCGAAGGCACGGACGTTCCCGCCTCCGGGATTCAGGTGGACCGTGAGCACGGGCTGCTCCTGACCGGCACCGTCCTCGTCGACGTCGACGCCCTGCAGGCCCACCGCCTGCCCGGCGCCGGGAAACTCTCGGCCGGCTACGCCTGGGTCACCACCGGAAACGAGCAACTGCGGATCAACGCACAGGGCGTCACCGAAGCGACCACCGACGCCGCGCGGGCCGCGATCCCCGATGTCATCACCAAGGACGGCAAAGCCATCACCCGCGCCGAAGGATCATCCTCGGGCCTGCTGTACGCGCTGACGCAGGTCGCTCCCCGGCCCACCGCACCACCATCCCCGGCCTCTACCTCCACTTCATCTGACACCCCGGCTTCTACCCCGAGCTCGACCCCGACTGTTTCCCCGAAGGAGAACCCCTGATGAGAATGACCGCTGTCATCGATCCGACTGGCACCCTCGAGTTGGATCTGGAAGGCGAGAAAACCACAGCGCTCTACGCCTCGGTCATGGACGCGCGACGCTCCGTGATGAGCACCGCCACGGAACTCGCGGCCGAGACGAGCACCGCCACTGAACTGCACATCGAGGACCCCTCCGGCTCCCGGACGATCCTCATGCAAACCGACGGCGACATCGTCGAGCAGACGACTACCGACACCCCGAACGGGAAGGACCAGCTCCCCGCCAAGGAGACACCACAGGTGCCAACGGCCCCGCCTGTGCTGAAGCAGACCGAGGACGCTGCCCCAGCAGCTACACCCGCGCCTGTCGCTGGTCGAGGATCGTATCCGGTTCTCCTCGATGCTCCCGCGCACCCGTCGTGCATGGGTGCGGGCCACAGCCCTGATCGCGGAGGGACTGTGACCGTGACGTCCCAGGGCAATCCTTTCGTCAGGGAGCCGGAAGTAGCTTCGGAGGAAGACCCGATCGACGATGACCCGATCCTCGGACACCGCGAGTCGGTGCGGGGACCCCGGAACATTCAACAGACCCTCGCCAGCGAACCGGTCGGCGAGGAAGAGGAATCTGCTCCGCCTGTCGCGGTCACCAGCACGACCCTGTGGCTGGTCGGCGCATCCGGTGGGGTCGGGACCAGCACCCTGGCGGGTCTGTGTTCGGAGAGCATCGTGGATGAATCCGAACGGCGTCCGACCTGGGCGGGACGGGCCTTGCTGGTGTGTTCCACCAGCGCGTCGTCCCTCGAAGCCGCGCAGCAACTCGCCCGCAAATCCGCGTCCGGGCAGCTGCCCTATGAACTGGTCGGACTGGTCATCGTCCACGACCGGCCAAAGAACCGGCTAACCAAACCGACGCTCGACTTCGCGCGCGGGGTGGCACGCATGTTCCCCGTGGCCATGACGGCACCGTACGAACCCTCCTGGCGTGAGGTCGGCGTCACCCCCCAAGCTTCCGGCACGCGACTCAAAAGCGTGCTCCGGAAAATCGAAAAGACCGCCCGCTCCGGGCACTGAGAAAGGCAAAACTCCCATGTTCGGAAACACTTTGGCAGCACACACCCTGACCACCATCAACGCTCTGACCCCAGCCTGGGAGGGATCGGTTCCCGCCCAGACCTTCACCCCCACGCAACCTCCCGGCACAGAGAATCTGACCCAAATCATCGGGTGGGTCCTGTGGGGCGCGGGACTCGTCCTGTTCGTGTTCTTCATCTTCGGTCTCGTCTCAGCCGGCAGGAACCGACGGCAGGGCAACGAAATCGAGGCACCCATCTGGCCCATGGTGGCCGCCTGCCTACTGGGTGCCTCCGGCGCTGTATGGGCCGCAATCACCTGAGCGAAAAACACGCAACTACCCCCAGTCACCGCGACGAAAAAAGGACAGACAATGAGCACACAGGACACCACCCACCAGCCCAAGGACCGCCCGAAGTGGTTCGGAGCCGCCGTGATGCTGCTGGCACTGGTGCTGGTCGGCCTCGTCGCATGGGGCCTTCGGGTTTTCCTCTTCCCCAGCGACGACGAACCGGCAGCGGAGCCAGCCACCTCTGCCACGCAAACGGCAATCCCGTCAGCCTCAGCATCCGCGTCCGCGACGACAGGACCCGTCGCGGACGCGGATGCCGCCTGGGATTGTCAGGCGGACCTCAACGACGACACCACGTCGGTAGCAGAGAACGCCCCGGTAGTCGAGGAATGGGTAGCCGCCGGGTACAACGTCGTTCCGTTTTCGAAGTTCGGCGGCTGCCAGAAGCAGCCCTCCGGCCTGCGCGTTGGGTATGCCCACAACGAGGCCGGGGCACTCATGGCCGCTGCCACGTACTCGGTGGCCCTCGACCCGTCCATCAGCGAGGAAGCAGCACAGGACCTCGAGGTGGCGGTGGCGGAAGGATCGAATCGGGTCCTGCTGGGGGAGAGAGCGCAGCGCATCCGCGACGGACTTGAAGAGGGCAGTGACGGAGTGGCGCTATCGCGGGCAACTCTTATCGGGTACATCCAGAACAGTTACCGCGCGGACTCTGCGTCTTACCAGCTGATCTATTCTCTGACCGGTGCTGATGGACTGGAGCAGAAAGTTGCCGGGCAAGTCGACGTGGTGTGGGAGGACGGCGATTGGAAGCTTGATCCGGCCTCGGGTACCGAGTTCATTTCGGGTAGCCGGTATCAGGGCCAGCCCTACATCGCATGGGGGCCGCGGACCTAATGGATTGGTTCAAAGGTGTTGTGGAGGGTGTTGCCGGTAGTGCTATCGAGAAGCTGATCCAGTTTCTGGCCGGATGGCTCATTCAAGTACTGACCGAGATGATCAATTTCGTCGGTACCTGGTGGTTGAAGATCGGGGCGCCGTCTATGGCGGAAGGCTCCGCAACTGAGCGGGTAGGGCAGTCGACGTTGATCTTCGTTGGTATGGCCGGTGTCATCGGGACGGCTTTCGCCCTCATCAAGCTCGCCCGGGATCAGGACCGTGCATCTACGGAGAACCTGCTCATGGGAATGATGCGGACCGTCCTCACCACCGCATTGGCGGTTCCGGTGGTGGGCCTGCTGTTCGGAGTGACCGACGTTCTCGCGCCCTGGCTGGTGAGGACGATTTCCGGTTCCGCGCAGGAAGACGGACTCGGGCAAGCAATGGGACTGGAGGCTCTTGCCGGGACCGGAATGAGCCTTCAACTGGCCGGTCTCATCCTGTTCGTCGCACCTCTTGCCCTGCTCGGGGCGATCATCAATGCGGTCATCGTGATCTTTTCCTACGGGGCGGCGATCGCGCTGTGCGGGATCCTGCCGATCTTCGCCGCCGCGTCGCAGACCGAGCGGGGGCGCAAGTCCTTTGATAAGGCGGTGGGGTGGCTGGCGGCCGTTGTTCTCTTCAAGCCTGCCGCAGCCATCCTGTATGGGGCCGGGCTCGCGCTCATGAAAGGGATCAACGGGACCGCTGAGAACGAGATCGGTAACACCATGATCGGCCTGTTGACCGGGCTCGTCATCATCTCCAGTGCGTGCGTCGCGATGCCGGCCCTGGCACGTGTCCTCGTCCCGGCGGTCAGCGCCGGGCCGCAGGGCATGGGAACATCGGGGCTGGCCATGATCGGTGGAGCGGTTGCACTTGGCGCGGTCACCGCCGGTGTTGGTGCAGCAGGTGTCGGCGCGGCGGCAGCCGGTGGGGGAGGCGGCGCCGCAGCAGCCGGTGGGGGAGGGGCCGCAACGACAGGGACGGCAGGTGCCACGGAAGCAACTGGCACCGCTGGTACAGCGGCGGTTGATGGTTCCGGCAGCACACCTTCCCTGACCAACGGTACCGGCGGCAGCAGTGAAGCCAGCGGAGCCAGTAGTGGGGGTGGGAGTGCTGGTGGCAGTGGGTTCGTCGGAACCGGTCACGGCGGAAGTCCCGCTGGCACCGGTGAGAGCGGTAGTGCTGGCGGAAGTTCCAGCGGGTCGATAGGCAGTGACTCGGCGGGAAGCAGCGCCGGTAGTGGCAGCACCGGCGGGGGTGCCGGTGGTCCAACAGGTGCGGAGCAGAGACCGGAACGGATCGATGCCTCGCCAGAAAATTCGGCTGAGACTGGCACCCTGAGTGGTGCGGGATCTGGTGGAAGTAGCGGGGGCTCCGGCGGTGGTCCAACGGGCGCGGAACGACAAGCCGAGCGGACCGGCGCACCGACAGAAGCAGCAGCTGGTAGTGGGGGAGATACCTCGGCAGCGGGCGCACCGTCCGGAGCCGAGCCTGCCGCACCAAGCGATAGGGCTCCTGCGGAAGCCCTCGGTGCTGAACCTTCGAACTCGCCCACGGCGGAGGGTTACCGAGACGGGGCCCCCAGCGGGGCGGACAAGTCATCGGACAAAGCGGCGCTGAACAGGCAGCGGATGGAGTACGCGCTACGGGAAGCAGCAAGGGACATGGAACACGGAATGGAAAGTGGGGACGACCAGTGAGCACGGAGCAGACAATTGTTCGGCAGTACGGCAACATCGCGGAGGACCGGACCGCCGGCTTGCTGGGTTTCTCGATGGCCTCGACCGTCCTCCTGGGCGCAGGGGCAGTCGGTGTCTTTATCTTCATCATGGCCTCCCAGATTTGGGTGGCCATGGGGATCGCCGTGGTGGCGTTCATTGCCGCCACCATCCTGGAGTCCAAGGATCGCCACGGACGGTCCAAGCCTGAGCGGTGGCTTGCCCGCAGCCTGCACACCAAGGGCAAGAAGACTGGGAAGACCGTCTACAAGTCCGGGCCTGTTTCGCAGATCCCGGATGGTTCCTTCCGCGCTCCGGGCCTGTTGGCCGCGTCCGAGCTGATCGACTTTCAGGACCTGTTCGGCAATGAGGGTGTTATGTTGTGGCATCCGAAGCTGAAGACCGGCACCGTGTTCTTCTCCACCAATTCCTCGGGCCTTGGCCTGTTGGATCAGGACCGGGTGAACCGGCTGGTGGGCTCGTGGGCTGCGTTTCAGCGTGACGCCGGTTCCAATGCGCGGGTGGAGCAGATTTCCGTGACCACCCAGTCGACCACTGACCCGGGTGAACGCCTGCCGGACGCGATTGCGGTGGCACGGCAGCAGGCCGGATCCCATGAGGTGCCCGCCTTCGCGCGTCAGGTGATGGATGATGTGGTGAACAACCTGAACCTCGATGTGCCCAAGCTCGAGCAGTGGGTGGCGCTGACGTTCAGCGGCAAGGCCAACGACGGCGACCGTGCACCGGAGCGCTCCGCCGAGGAGCTGGTGGCCGATGTGAAGTCGCTCCTGCAAGGGTTCAAGGAAGAGCTCGAGGACGTCGGCGCGGGCAGCGTGTCCCTGATGCGGGCCGCTGACCTCACCGATCAGACCTACGTCGCGTTCAACCCGCGTGCCGCGGCCGCCGTCGAACGCGCCCGACTTTCCGGCGACGGCACCGGCCTGAGCTGGCACGAAGTAGGACCCTCCGCGGCCCGGACCATCGGGTACCCAGGCCGGTACGACCACGCCGGCGTAACGAGCAAGTCGTGGCAGATGTTCCGGCCCCCGGCCGGAACGTTTCGGGAGAACGCACTGGTCGCTCTGCTGGGCCCTGATGCGAGCATGCTCCAGAAGCGCGTTACCGTGTTCTACCGCCCGCAGCCGCCGGAGAAGTCGGCGCAGCAGGTTGCGCAGGCGCTCACCAACGCGCAGTTCGCTACGAACCAGAAGGGCCGACGTCCGACCAGTTCGCAGATCATTGCGCTGGAGAAGGCGCGCAAGGCCGAGCGGGAGCAGGCCGAGGGCGCTGCGCTGGTGCGCTTCGCGATCGGTGTCACCGCGACGGTCGAGAGCCCAGAACAGCTACAAGCGGTGGAAGCGAAGATCATGCGTAACGCGGCCACGGGCATCCAGATTCGGGTGCGGTCCTGTGACTACAACGACGATGCCGCGTTCTCCTTCAACCTCGGGCTGGGACTGGTTCCCGAACATCTGGCCACGATTTCCTCCGATGTTAGGAAGGCCCTCTAATGTCCGCGATCGACACGCTCGTGGACAAGGTTCTGGATCGGTTCCTGGGCAGGTCCGAGACCGCAGTTACCAGTTCGGCCTTCCCGCAGCTCACGGAGAAGGGCATGAAGGTCCAGGACGGCGGGATGGTGACCTGGGTCGAAACACCGCCGGAGTTCACGGCCACCTCGAACCAGACCGCCGGCCTGTGGCCGTTCTGCGTGGGCACGTCCTCCCCGCTGGTCGGTGCGGTCCTGGGCCGGAACCTGCTCAACGGCTCCGTGGTGTGCGGGGACCCGATCAGCCTGTTCCTGCACGGCATCATCTCCTCGCCGTCCGGGTTCATCCTCGGCCTGAACGGTCGAGGGAAATCGTCGGTCGCCGTCCGCATGGCACTGGCGCTCATTGACCAGGGATTCCTGATCCTGGTCGCAGGGGACCTCAAACCGGACTTCGCCGGCGTCGTCCTGGAAACCAACGGGCAGGTCGTGCAGGTCGCCCCCGGGGTCGGCGCGATCAACCCGCTCGACGCCGGCCCGCTCTGGCGGGAACTGGAACGCCTTCCAGCCCCGATGCAGCGCCAGATGCGCGCCGAGATCCACGCCCGGCGCCTAATGACCCTCACCGGACTCATCGAACTGGTGTTCAAGGAACCGCTGGATGCGAAAAAGCAGGAACAGACCGTCCTGTCCATGGCGATCGCCATGGCCGCCGAGAAGATAGAGGCAAAGGACCGGCAGCCGCTGGTCGGCGACGTCGTCGACGCCATCAAGTCCGCGCCACCGCAAATCCAGTCGGCGCTGCTCATCGAGGACGAGAAGGAGTACCTGCCGCAGGTCAAGAATCTCCTCGCAGGTCTGAACGCCCTGGGTGAGCACGGACCCTTCGGGGACGTGTTCTGCCAGCAGACCACCAAGGAAATGAAGATCGACACCTCAGTGGACTTCGACATTTCCCTGATCGACGAGTCCCAGCTGACCCTGCGGGCCGCGGTGCAGACGGTGTGCTGGTCCTACGGGCAGGCAGGCATCTCGGCCGCTAAAACTCTCGCCGACGCCGGTCTAATGGAAGAACGCCACCACCTGATGATCATGGACGAGCTGTGGCAGTCCCTGCGGGCCAGTGAGCTGCTGGTCCACCAGATCGACTCCATCACCCGCCTCAACCGAACCAAAGGGCTGGGGCAGCTGATGATCACGCACTCCATGAAGGATCTGCAGCTGTCCACGGACGAGTTGACGAAGATCGCCACCGGTTTTGTGGAACGCTCATCCGTGAAGATTCTTGGTGGGCTCGCGCAGAACGAAATGGACCTGCTGGAAACGGTGTTCCCCGTCTCCGAACGGGAGAAGACGATGCTGGTCGGCTGGTCCGCCGAAGGATCCATGAACCCGAACACCAACACCGTCTCTTCTCCCCCGGGGAGGGGACGGTTCATGCTGAAAACCGGATCCGAACCCGGGGTGCCGTTCCGGGTGAACCTCACCGCCGGCGAGCTCCGGGCTCATGACACGAACAAGGCGTGGGCCGCCGCGCAGGCAAAGGTGAACCGATGAAGAACGAGGACAACGCGTCGGTCGTCCTGTTCTCATTTCTGGTCCTCGCCGCTTTCGTCGCGGTGGCCCTGATCCACCTCGGGGAAGCACTCACGCCGGTCGCGACCGATTTGTCGTGGAACCCAATCACGCTGGTGATCGGACTTGCCACAGGGGATCCGTGGCCGGCGGCCGCGAACTGGCTGCTCGGCGCGGAAGCGGTCATCGTGACCGCCACTCTCGCGTGGTGGTGTACCCGACCGGTGTCCAGGACGGCAGCGGCGTCACGCCGTATGAGTCCTGGCGGCAGGATGCGCCCGGCCATGCTCGATGCCCGCCTCACCGAAGCGGCCCGGCTCCACCCGGACGCGGGAGACATCGGCCCGGGCCTGACCATCGGCTACACCGGCGAGACCGGAACCAAGGCCGTCATCCAGGGCTGGCGGGAATGCTCCGCACATGTGTGGGGGACCGGGCGCGGCAAGACCACAACACAGGTTATCCGGCACACCACCGAGGCACCCGGCGCGTACCTCATGACCAGCAACAAGGTCGACGGCGTCGCCGAAGTCCTCGCCGCCCGTTCCGAGACCGGCACAGTGTGGCTGTTCGACCCGCAGCGGATCTGGCGCGACAGCTCCCGGCCCGCGATGATCTTCAACCCGCTCACGATCGTCACCGACACGGTAAGCGCCGGCGAAGTCGCCTCGATCTTCGAAACCTCCTCCGCACCAAACGCCGGTCAGGGCAAGGGAGACGCCCAGTTCGACTCGCAGGGTCGGGACTTCTTGTCCTGGTGCCTCCTCGCCGCCGCAAAGAACAACGCCACGATGAAAGAGGTCCTGCGCTGGGTATCCTCGGCCGACTTCATGGAACCGGCAGAACTACTCGAACGGGCAGGGCATACGGGTCCGGCGTCGGCGTTGAAGGGCATGAGCGCCCAGCCCGAGGACACCCGTGGGTCCGTGGCCGCCAGCGCCCAACGCATGGCCTCGGCCCTCGTCCACGACGAACTGATGGCGTGGTCGACTCCGACCCCCGGCGTGCCGGTCTTCGACCCGGCCCGGTTTGTCACCAGCAAAGACACCCTGATCCTTCTCTCACAGGACGCCGCCGGCTCCGGGGCAGCGTTCGTCTCCACGCTGGTCTACGCGGTGTTTACCGCAGCCCAGCAGGCCGCACGGCGGGCCGGTGGGCGCCTGCCGGTGCCACTCGTCGCTGATTTGGACGAGGTCGGGAACGTGGTCAAGCTCAAGCAGCTGCCCGAGTGGTACTCGTACTTCGGGTCCATGGGTATCGTCGTGAGCTCCTACTTCCAGACCCGCGGGCAGGGTGTGGCCATGCTCGAGCGCACCGGGTGGGACACCCTCTGGTCCGCGGCCGCGATCAAGGTGTACGGCGGCGGATCCGACGACACGGCGTTCCTCGACTCACTAGCCAAAGTCATCGGCCAGTACGACGCGAAGATCCGCAGCACTTCCACCTCCAGGAACGGCTCCTCCCGATCCGTGCAAACCCAGCGCCGGGACATCATGTCCGTCGCCCAACTCTCCGAACTCCCCACCAACCGTGCCTGGGTGAAAACCTCCACTGGGGGAGGAATTATCGTCCGCACCGTTCCCTGGTTCCGCGACAAGACCATCACCGCCCGCATCGGACCCACGGTCGAACGCATCAGGACAGTCAAAACGGGACACCTCGCATGACCGACGCAATCGACAATGCTGCAGATGTCACTGAACCTAACGGTCAGAGCGGGGGAGAGGACTTCGCCTTCACACCCGAGGAGTTGGTGGACTGGGTGGAGGGCCTGGTCGCGATGCTCGAATCCGTGGACAGGTCGCAGAACCAGTACTGGTGCTCCCAGTGGTGGAACCATCCCGAAGCCGTCGACAGGCTCCGCGCCCTGTACGAGCAGTGGCTGGAAGCACAGGCGAACGGGGGAATGTCCTCCTGGTGGATTGACCACTACGATCGCCACGCCACCATCCTCTTCTCCAAACGCGGCCCGTTTGGAGAATGCGGCACCAACCATACGGAGAAAACGGCACGCCGCATTCTTGCTACAGAGCAACCGCCGCACGGCTGGGAGTGGTGAGGCTTTACCAGAACGTGTGAGACCGACAAGCGTGGGTTTGAGAACGAGGTGCAGCGGCGGCCGCTGAGGTCGCTTCGATAACAGGTATTTCGCCGGGGACGCCACCAAAAAGAACGAGGATGGCGACGACAGCTGGCTTGCGGGCCGGGTGGACGCTGTCATGAACGTCTCCGGGCGCCGGCTCTCCCCGCGATTCCAACACCGCATTTACGGGCGTCCCGGGTGCTGGGGCGGGTCAGCTTTCTGAATGGCTTCTTACCTTAGGACTACACCTTCGTTGGCAGCAGGGCTGCAGCTTCTGCACTTTGCTGAAAGCGGGGGCTCGCTGTTGTATTGCGGACCACTAGGTGTGGGGTTCTGACGACGTGTGACGGCGGTTGGGTGCCTTCAATTCTATCGACTGCGCGGTCAACTGCGGCAGCGGCCAGGAGCGCTGCATCCTGGCTAACGGATGATAATTGCACGTAGCTGAGCCGGGCGAATTGGCTGTCGTCATAGCCGAGAACCGACACATCAAAGGGCACCTGCAGTCCGGCGGCCCGGAGACTTTCGATGATGCCGAGGGCGGACCTGTCATTGAAGGCGATAATGGCTGTGGGCATGTCGCTCTGAAGGAGGCGCCCGGCTTTGAGGCCGTCTTCTTCATTAGGGCCGCCGTGGACGGTTACGGGCGCAAGCCCGTGGCTGAGCATTTCCGCGCTGAAAGCCGCCCTGCGTTGGTCTGCCGAGACGGCAGTTCCGCCATCGACGTGAACAATTCGGCGGTGGCCGAGACTGGTGAGGTGGTCGACAGCCATTCGAATTCCGGCGTAATTGTCGCTGCTTACCGAGTCGACACGATCGCCGACATCGTCGCGGAGAAGGCTCACCATGGGGACTTGGCCTGCATACCGGGTGAGCTCCTGAGTGCTCAGAGTGGGTGCGATTAGGAGGAGCGCTTCGGAGCCGACATCCAGCAGCGCCTCGACCGCACGCGATTCAGGCCGGCCGTTGGCGACTGCACTGAGCGCTATTTCGTAACCCTTGGCGGAGGCTTTGGCGTACGCGGCGTCGACAATTTCTGTGTGAAAGGGCTGGGAACTGGAAAAACTCAGGCCCAGGAGCCGGGTCCGGCTGCTGCGCAGCAACCGCGCGCGGGAGTCCGGTCGGTAGCCCAGGTCCTGGGCTGCTTGAAGAACTTTTTGGCGGGAGGATTCCGAGGCGCCGGGAGCACCGCGCATAACAATGGAAACCAGAGCACGTGAGACTCCGGCGGCATGAGCCACGTCTATCAAAGTCGTGCGCCGTTGCTGCTCTGTCATATTCCTCCTCGACTCGATCAGTATATAGAACGATCTAGACATGATCCAAATCACATGTAAGAATTATTGTCACTAGAACGATCTAAGAACGTCTTCAGGAGTTTCATGTCATACCTTCAGCATCCTGTTACCGAAAACCGCCCGGTTCGTGTTGGCCTAATCGGGGCTGGCTGGATTGGTAAGTTCCATGCCGAATCAATCGCGCAGCGCATCCCGAATGCTCGCCTTGAAGCAATTGCTGATCCGATGCTTCCCACTGTCGAGGCGTTGGCCAACCGTCTGGGCGTCACCAAGATCAGCACAGACCCAGCAGACGTGATTGCTGATCCGGATATCGATGCGGTCCTGATCGCGGCACCGGCACGCTTCCACTCCGGCCTGATCGCGGAGGCGGCGAAGGCGGGCAAGCACGTGTTTTGCGAAAAGCCCGGAGGCCGGACAGTGGAAGAGCTCGATGAAGCCCTGGACGCAGCCGAAACGGCGGACGTAGTTGTCCAGTTCGGTTTCAACCGGCGATATGCGTCGGATTTCGCTGCAGCACGGAAGCTCATCGATGAGGGTGCCGTGGGAACCCCACAGCTACTGCGATCATTGACCCGCGACCCGGGCAGCAGCGCTGGAATCGCAAACCCGGAGCGCATTCCGCCGGGCACAATTTTCCTGGAAACCCTCATCCACGACTTCGACACGTTGAACTGGCTGAACCCGGGCGCTGTTCCTGTTCGTGTGCATGCGGTCGCTGACGCACTGGTCGCGCCAGAAGCAAAGACTACGGGCCTGCTGGACACGGCCGTAGTGACAATCACGTACAGCAACGGGGCCATCGCCGTGGCCGAGGCGAACTTCAATGCGCTGTATGGCTACGACGTGCGCGGGGAAGTGTTCGGGTCCGCCGGAATGGTAGCAGCGGGAGGACCTCAGGCGTCCAGCGCTACGGCCTACACGGCCGCTGGAATCGGTTCAGCCACCGTCCGCCTGAACGTGGATCTCTTCCACGATGCCTACACCGCGGAACTCGCGCACTTCGTCGACGCCGTGAAGAACCGCCGCGATGGCCTCAAGGCGGCCGGGGCGCCTGGCCCCGGAGGCGCCGACGCCCGGAACGCCCTGACGGTAGCCCTGGCGGCGCTTCGCTCTGCTGAGTCTGGAACCCCGGTCGACGTCGCATCGATCGCCGAACTCCGTCCTGCTGAGCCTGAACTCCAGCTGACAGGTGAGAACGCATGAGCTTCCGGCTGGCCGTGTGCGCCGAAATGGTCTACGGCGAACTGCCCCTGATTGAACGCGTGAAGAGGATCAACGAGCAAGGCTTTGAGGTTGAGCTCTGGGATATGCGGGGACGGGACGTTGCCGCCCTCGCCGCAACAGGGGCCCGATTCTCTTCGATGAGCGGTTACTTCGGCGGGAGCCTCATCGACCCCGACAGTGCCAGTGAAGTACTTGCCTCGGCGGAGAAGCTTATTCCTGTGGCTCTGGAACTTGGTGTTGAGCGCATGGTCGTCCACCCCGCCGAGCTTGGGGAGGGCGGACAAGCTGTCCGCCCTCTCCAGCGATCCACCGGTCAGATGTGGCTGACCGGTCTGCGCACCTTGGAAAAGCTCGCTGTCCTGGGGGAGCAGCACGGTGTGATCTTCGCACTGGAGAATTTGAACACCATCGTGGACCACCCCGGCATACCGTTGGCACGGGCTAAAGACACGCTGGCACTGGTCGCGGCAGTTGACCACCCCAACGTGAAAATGATGCTCGATCTTTACCACGCCCAAATCGGTGAGGGAAACCTGATCGAACTCGTCAGGGCCGCATTGCCCTGTGTGGGAGAGATCCAGGTCGCCGACGTACCGGGCAGGTTCGAGCCCGGCACCGGAGAAATCAATTACCGTGCCGTAGCCGCGGCCCTAAGGGACGCAGACTACACAGGCGTCATCGGCCTCGAGGCCGGAGCCGTTTCCGGCCCGGGCCTACCATCTGGCGACACCGCACTTGCGGCCTTCCGCGCCGCCTTCGAAGACTGACAAAGCTTTACCCCGTTCGTAGTAACAAGTCGGTTTGTCCCTGCCTCCCCGTGGCAGGCAGACAGCTGACTCATCCACCGGAATCAAAGGAGATCCACCGTGAAGAAAACTTCTATGCGCAAACTGGCAGCCGCTGCCGCGCTCATCCCCATGATCGCCCTGAGTGCGTGTTCGAGTCAGGGCGGCAAGCCGGCCGACACCGCTGACGCAGCAGGCGGCCAAGTCGTTTCAACTCCCCAAATCAAGATCGCCTTGGTGACTCATGCTCCCCCCGGAGACACCTTCTGGGACATCGTGCGCAAGGGCGCTGAAGAGGCTGCGGCGAAGGACAATGCCGAGCTTCTTTACACTTCCGATCCCGAAGGCGGCCGGCAGGCACAGCTGATCCAGCAGGCGATCGACCAGGAAGTTGACGGGATAGCCGTTAGCCTCGCGAAACCCGAGGCGCTCGAGGATGTCCTGAAAAAGGCCGCGGATGCCGGCATTCCCATTGTCAGCCTGAACGCCGGCGGCGATGTCTCAGCGCAACTTGGAGCTTTCACCCACTTCGGCTCAAATGAAAGCATCGCCGGGAACGCGGTGGGTGACCGCTTGGTGGAGATGGGCGTCGAACACCCGATCTGCGTCATCCAGGAACAAGGCAACGTCGCTCTGGAAGCCCGGTGCGCCGGCGTCAAGGCGAAGGTCCCAGGAACCGAGAACCTCTACGTAACCGGCACCGACATGACCAGCGTTTCCTCCACCGTCACGGCCAAACTGCAGGCGACGTCCGAGGCCGACGCAGTGATCGGACTCGCAGCACCCGTGACCCTCACCCTCGTCGACGCCGCTGCCTCTGCCAACAGCGAGGCACCCATCGTTTCCTTCGACATGAACGCCGAACTGGGCAAGGCAATCACCGACGGTGAAGTCGCTTTCACCGTGGATCAGCAGCCGTGGCTGCAGGGCTACGGCGCGATTGACGCCCTCTGGCAGAACAAGCGCGGCGGTTTCAAGATCGGCGGTGGCCAACCCGTACTGACGGGACCGGCGATCGTCGACGAAGAGAACGTGGCCGACGTCCTCGCCTTCGCCCAAGAGGGCATCCGCTAACAGCCCGCTCGCCGGGCCGGCCATCGCCGGCCCGGCAGCAAGGAGAATCATCATGACTGCCACACAGACAAAACCCAAGACACCCCCCGCCGCAGCCGACGAGCGTGTCGCCAAAAGAAACCCGCTCCAAAAGCTTCTCGGCCGGCCGGAGGTCGGTGCCCTGGTGGGCGCCATCGTCCTGTTCATCTTCTTCGCTTCGGTCTCCCAGACGTTCATCCAGCCCACCTCCCTCGCCACCATCCTGTACGGCAGCTCCACCATCGGGATCATGGCCGTGGGTGTGTCATTGCTGATGATCGGCGGTGAGTTTGACCTCTCCACCGGTGTTGCCGTCATCAGTTCAGCCCTCACCGCGTCGATGTTCAGCTGGTACTTCAGCATGAACGTATGGGTCGGGGTAGTCCTGGCCCTCGTGGTCTCGCTGGCCATCGGCTACATCAATGGCTGGATTCTGATGAAGACCAAGCTGCCCAGCTTCATCGTCACCCTCGCCACGTTCCTGATGCTGACCGGCCTGAACCTGGGCCTGACCCGCATGATCGGCGGCGGCGTGTCCTCCCCGTCAATTTCTTCAATGGACGGCTACGAGTCGGCCCGGGCGGTGTTCTCCTCCTCCGTGAACATCGGCGGCATCGACGTGCAAAATACGGTCTTCATCTGGATCGCCCTCGTCGCGGTGGCATCCTGGGTCCTGTTGCGCACCAAGGTAGGCAACTGGATCTTCGCCGTCGGCGGCGACGAAAACGCCGCCCGGGCAGTCGGCGTACCCGTCAGAGCCACCAAGATCGGCCTGTTCATAGCCGTCGGTTTCTGCGGCTGGATCCTAGGCATGCACAACCTCTTCGCATTCGACGCCGTGCAATCCGGTGAAGGCGTGGGCAACGAGTTCCTCTACATCATCGCCGCCGTCATCGGTGGCTGCCTCCTCACCGGCGGCTACGGCTCGGCGATCGGAGGCGCCATCGGTGCCTTCATCTTCGGCATGGCCAACAAGGGCATCGTCTACGCGGAGTGGAACCCGGACTGGTTCAAGTTCTTCCTGGGCCTCATGCTGCTCCTGGCCACCATCGTGAACCTGATCGTCAAACGCCGCGCGGAACAGAAGTAAAGGGGCCCCAGAAATGAATGCCAAACAAATCGACCAGCAAACCCTGCTCCAGAACGAGGGCGACCCGCTGACCCACACCCCCGTGCACCTGCTCTCCCTCGACGAAGTGGGCAAGAACTACGGAAACATCGTGGCGCTCCGCGACGTCACCATGGCCGTGGACAACGGCCGGGTCACCTGCGTCCTGGGTGATAATGGCGCAGGCAAGTCCACCCTGATCAAAATCATCGCCGGCCTGCACCAACACAACGCCGGAACGATGAAAGTCATGGGCGAGGAACGGAGATTCACCTCCCCCCGCGACGCGCTCGACGCCGGAATCGCCACGGTATACCAGGACCTCGCCGTGGTACCGCTCATGCCGATCTGGCGGAACTTCTTCCTCGGCTCGGAACTGACCAGCGGGTTCGGGCCGTTCAAGAGCATGGATGTCCAAAAGATGAAGGACATCACCAAGCACGAACTCGCGGAGATGGGCATCGACCTGCGCGACGTGGAGCAACCCATCGGGCAACTGTCCGGCGGTGAACGCCAGTGCGTGGCGATCGCCCGGGCCGTGTTCTTCGGGGCCAAAGTCCTGATCCTCGACGAGCCGACGGCCGCATTGGGCGTCAAACAGTCCGGCGTCGTGCTGCGATACATCCTGCAGGCACGCGACCGCGGACTGGGCGTCATCTTCATCACCCACAACCCGCACCACGCCTTCCCCGTCGGAGACCGGTTCCTCCTCCTCAAGCGCGGCAAATCGATCGGCTACTACGACAAAAAGGACATCACCCTGGACGAGCTCACCGCCCAGATGGCCGGCGGCGCCGAACTGGCCGAACTCGCTCACGAACTCGAACAACTCGGAGGACACTCCACTGTCGTCCAGGAGGTCCAGAACGAAGTAGCTGACGTCGCGGGCGGAGCACAACCTTCTGGATCGGCTCACGCGCGGCCGTGAATGAGGACCCTGTCGCGGGAGCCGGTAGCCTTTCCGGCTGCAGGAACGCGCCTCAAATCGGCTACTGATTGAATTTTCGTCGAGACAAAGCACCCTTCATGTCCCGGAAGCACGGCCTGGCTCAGCGTCATCGCGCTCATGGGCCACGTTCAGGGGTCTATTGCTCGGATTGGACACCTCCGAGGCACTCGTCCCTACCGCTGGCTGCTATGGGAGCGAAGTGGTGCCGGTGTTTTCATCACAGAGTGCCAGTTCCCGAGCTCCCCATACATAGAAATCCAGAGTTCATACCAGAAAGGTTCGCGATTACCGTGACCCACGAATTGCTAACAATGGGGCGTATCAGTGTTGATATCTACCCGAATGACATTGGCGTGGACCTGGAGGATGTCACGTCCTTTGGAAAGTACCTCGGCGGTTCCCCGTCCAATGTCGCCGTGGCCGCAGCTCGCCACGGGCGCCGGGCCGGAGTGATCACCCGAACAGGAGACGATGCCTTCGGCACCTACCTGCGCCGGGAGCTACGAAAGTTCAACGTGGATGATGCCCTCGTTTCCTCAGTCACGGAGTATCCGACGGCGGTCACTTTCTGCGCGATCAAGCCCCCGGAGGACTTCCCCCTGTACTTCTATGGGCGTTTTCCTACTGCCCCAGATCTGCAGATCAAAGCGGTCGAGCTTGATCTGGATGCCGTCCGGGATGCAGGTATCTTCTGGACCACGGTGACCGGTTTGTGCCAGGAGCCCAGCCGCGAGGCGCACATCCAGGCGCACCAGGCACGCAAGCGTGAGGAACTGAAACCGGGCCAGCACACGATTCTGGACCTGGACTACCGGCCGATGTTCTGGGCCTCCGAGGAAGAAGCCCGGGAGCAGGTGGCCCGAATCCTGCCGCACGTCACTGTCGCGATCGGTAATGACAAGGAATGCTCCGTGGTTGTGGGGGAGGGCACCCCGGATGAGCAGGCGGACCGTCTGCTCGCCGCCGGCGTGGAAATCGCCGTGGTCAAGCTTGGCCCTGAGGGCGTGATGGCCAAAACCTGTAGCGAGCGGGTGGTATCCGCCCCGGTCCCGGTCGAGACGGTTAACGGCCTGGGTGCTGGGGACTCCTTCGGCGGTGCGTTCTGCCACGGGTTACTGTCCGGGTGGCCGCTGGCGCAGGTCCTGGATTATGCCAACGCAGCCGGAGCCATTGTGGCTTCCCGTTTGTCCTGCGCGGATGCGATGCCAACCCCGGACGAAGTCACCTCACTGCTGGCCGAACGCGGCCGTGCTGTTCCGCAGCTTGCCGAAGAAGGAACAACACTGTGAGCACCAACATGACCACCGGCGATGCAAGGACAAGCATGGGCACCCCCGGAGGTGCCGCCGGGGTGGACGACGATCCGCGGCGTTATGAGCACCTGAGCGCGCTGCGGCTTGAGGACCCGGCTGCTATTGCCCGCGCGGCCAAGGCCCGACGCCACCACCTTGGCCTGAAGTATGGCAAGCAGAACTTCATCGTGGCAGCAGACCATCCTGCCCGCGGTGCCATTGCTGTGGGGTCGAATCCAGTGGCTATGGCCGATCGCCGGCAACTTCTGGATCGGCTGCAGATTGCGTTGGCGAATCCCGCTGTCGATGGTGTCCTGGCGTCCCCGGACATCCTGGACGACTTGTTGTTGCTGGGCGCCCTGGAAGGCAAGCTGGTCTTCGGTTCAATGAACCGTGGCGGCCTCGCGGGGCTAGTCAACGAGTTTGACGACCGCTTTACCGGGCACACCGCTGCGGCTCTGGAGGCTGTGGGAGCTGATGGCGGCAAAATGCTCACCCGCATCTGCCTGGGCGATCCCGACACGGTCGCCACGCTGGAGGCCACCGCCCGGGTCATCGACTCCCTCGCTGAGCGCGAACTGATTGCCATGGTGGAACCGTTCCTCTCGGTTCGCGAGAACGGAAAAGTCCGCAATGACCTTTCCACCGACGCCGTCATCAAGTCCGTCGCCATCGCAGAAGGACTGGGGTCCACCAGCGCCTACACGTGGATGAAACTTCCCGTCGTGGCCGACATGGAACGCGTTATGGCCGCGACCACGATGCCCACGGTCCTGCTGGGCGGGGACCCGACAGGAACCCAGGACGAAGTCTTTTCCAGTTGGAAGGCAGCACTGGCATTGCCCGGAGTGCAGGGCCTGACCGTTGGGCGCACGCTTCTCTACCCCCAAGACGGAGACGTTGCAGGCGCCGTCGCTGCCGCGGCGTCCCTCCTCAACCACGTCGTAGAAGTATCGGAGTAAACCACCCATGGGAACTGCAACACGCAGGATGACCGTAGCCCAGGCCATCGTCGAATACCTCTCCAAGCAGTACACGGTAGACCGCATCAGCCACCATGATGTCCGGGAACGGCTGATTCCGGGAACCTTCGGAATCTTCGGACACGGCAACGTCGCCGGTATCGGCCAAGCGCTGAAGCAGTACCAGCAACTGGACCCGACAATCATGCCGTACTACCAGGGCCGCAATGAGCAGGCACAAGTCCACCAGGCCGTCGGCTACGCCCGGCACACCCGGCGACGCCAGACCTTCGCAATCAGCGCCTCAATCGGTCCTGGATCTTCCAATATGCTCACCGGTGCAGCGCTGGCCACCACCAACCGCCTGCCCGTGCTGTTGCTGCCAAGTGACACCTTCGCCACCCGTGTCGCGGACCCGGTCCTTCAGCAACTCGAGCAGCCCTACGCGTACGACCTCACCGTCAATGACGCCTTCCGGCCCCTGTCGAAATTCTTCGACCGGGTTTCCCGGCCAGAACAGATCTTCTCGGCGTTCCACAACGGTCTGCGCGTACTGACCGATCCGGCCGAGACAGGGGCGGTGACGATTTCGCTGCCCCAGGACGTCCAGGCCGAAGCCCTGGACGTGCCCGAGGAATTCCTGGCGGAGCGGGAATGGCGAATCCGCCGCCCCGACGCGGACCACGACGACATCCGCCGGGCAGTCGAGGCGATCCGCAGTGCCAAGCGGCCCCTTGTCATCGCCGGCGGTGGTGTGCTGTACGCCTACGCCAACGATGAACTCGCCCGCTTCACTGAACTGACGGGGATCCCGGTCGGCTACACGCAGGCCGGCGTAGGCGTCCTGCCCTGGGACTCCCAGTACTGCCTCGGCGCCATAGGTTCCACCGGCACGACAGCGGCTAACGCCATCGCCGCCGAAGCGGACCTGATCATCGGCATCGGCACCCGTTACGAGGACTTCACCACCGCCTCACGCACCGCGTTCCAGAACCCGGACGTGAAATTCATCAACATCAACGTCGCACCAATTGACGCCTACAAGCACGGAACGTCCCTGCCCATCGTGGCCGACGCCCGCAAGGCACTCGTGAAACTGAACCAGGCCCTGGGCCGCAGCTACCGGGTGGGCGCTGATCTTCAGGAGCAGATCGCCTCGGAAAAGGCCCGCTGGGACGCAACAGTGGATGAGGTGTTCGATAAGCGCTTCGCGCCATTACCCTCCCAGAACGGGATCATCGGCGCGACCAACCGGGCCATGGATTCCCAGGACGTGGTGGTGTGCGCCGCGGGGTCCCTCCCCGGTGATCTGCACAAGATGTGGCGCATCCGGAACCCGTTCGGTTATCACGTGGAGTACGCGTTCTCCTGCATGGGCTACGAGATACCCGGCGGACTCGGGATTAAGCGGGCGGCGTTGGCGGAAGCCGCTGCCGGCGGCGAGGACCGCGACGTCGTGGTCATGGTGGGCGACGGCTCCTATTTGATGATGCACACCGAACTGGTCACGGCCGTCGCCGAGCGGATCAAGCTGATCGTCGTCCTCATCCAGAACCACGGCTACGCCTCCATCGGAGCCCTGTCCGAGTCCCTTGGTTCACAACGGTTCGGCACCCAGTACCGGGAGCTGAACGAGGAACGACACAGCTTCGACGAAGGTGAAACCCTGCCCGTCGACCTGGCGCTGAACGCCGAAAGCCTGGGCGTGAGAGTCTTCCGGATCGAACCGGGGGAGAAGGCCATCGCTGAACTTGAGCAGGCCGTCCGTGATGCCAAGGCAGCACCGGATCATTCTGGGCCCATCCTGATCCACATCGAATCCGACCCGCTGCTCGACGCTCCTAGCTCCGAATCGTGGTGGGACGTCCCCGTCTCCCAGGTCTCGGATATTGAATCTACCCAGCAGGCCTACCAGGCGTACACCGACCACAAGTCCCGCCAGCAAAAACTGCTCCGCTGAGCAACACCTGAGCACCCGCGGCACACAGAAACTCCCCTTCACAGACCAAGGAAGTCCACCATGTCAACGACGACCACCACCACCATCAACCACTTCATCAACGGTGCGGAGACGGCCGGATCCGGCGACCGCACCGCCTCCGTCTACAACCCGGCCACCGGCGCCGTCAGCGGCGAACTGCGGCTGGCCAACCGGGAAGACCTCGACGCTACCGTTGCCGCGGCGCGCGAAGCTGCTGACACCTGGGGGGACATCTCCCTGGCCAAGCGCACCGCGGTGCTCTTCAAGTTCCGCGAACTCGTCGCCTCCCACGTCGACGAGCTCGCTGAACTGATCACGGCCGAGCACGGCAAGGTCCTCTCCGACGCCAAGGGTGAGATCGGCCGCGGCCTCGAGGTCGTGGAGTTCGCCTGCGGCATTCCCACCCTCCTCAAGGGTGACTACTCGGACCAGGTCTCCACCGGCATCGACGTCTTCTCCTTCCGTGAACCCCTCGGCGTCGTCGCGGGTATCACACCCTTCAACTTCCCGGTCATGGTGCCCCTGTGGATGGCACCCATGGCCATCGCCACCGGTAACGCCTTCATCCTCAAGCCCTCCGAACGCGACCCTTCCGCGTCCATGCTCCTGGCCAAGCTCTGGAAGGACGCAGGCCTACCCGACGGTGTCTTCCAGGTCCTGCACGGCGACAAGGAAACAGTCGCTGGGCTACTGACCCACCCCGATGTGGACGGCATCTCCTTCGTCGGCTCCACGCCGATCGCGAAGTACGTCCATGAGACAGCGACCGCGCACGGCAAGCGTGTCCAGGCGCTGGGCGGGGCGAAAAACCACGCCATCATCATGCCCGACGCCGACCTCGAGAACGCGGCCGATCACCTGGCTGCAGCTGCCTTCGGCTCCGCCGGCGAACGCTGCATGGCCATCTCCGTCGCCGTGGCCGTCGGTGAGGCCGCCGACCTGCTCGTGAAGAACGTCGAAGAGCGTGCCCTGGCCGTGAAGGTCGGCAACGGCACCGCCTCCGATTCGGAGATGGGTCCGGTGATCACCCCCGCCTCCAGGGACCGGATCAAAACGATCGTCACCGAAGCAGAAGCAGCCGGTGCGGCCATGGTGGTCGACGGACGCAACCTTGTCGTCCCCGGCCACGAGGAAGGCTTCTGGGTCGGACCCACCGTGATCGACCACGTGAAGACCGAGATGACCGCGTACACCGAGGAGATCTTCGGCCCCGTTCTCGTCGTGGTCCGGGTCGACAACCTGGACGACGGCATCAAACTCATCAACGCCAACCCCTACGGCAACGGCACCGCCATCTTCACCTCCTCCGGCGCCCACGCCCGCACCTTCCAGCGCTCCGTGACCGTGGGCATGATCGGCATCAACGTACCCCTGCCCGTGCCGGTCGCCTACCACTCCTTCGGTGGATGGAAAGCCTCGCTGTTCGGCGACAAGCACATCTACGGGCCCGAGGGCGTCTCCTTCTACACCCGCGGCAAAGTCATCACCTCCCGCTGGCCCGAACCATCCGCAGCCTCCGGAGCCTCGTTCAACTTCCCCTCCCACGCCGACGACAACACTGCGGCACGCCCCGAAGGCGTTGTAGGCCATCTGGTCGACGCTTCCACTGCAGGTCAGGACACGGTTCCCGGACGAGCCGACGACACCACCGAAGGCCGCGTGCAGCGCGACTGAACTTCCGCTGCCACACCCGATCACCGAGGACACACAGAAAGAAATGCTGTTATGACGGAAATAGAGAACAAGCTCATCATTGGCACGGCGCCGGACTCCTGGGGTGTCTGGTTCCCGGATGACCCGAAGCAGACGCCCTGGGAACGTTTCCTCGATGAGGTCGTCGAAGCCGGGTACTCCTGCATCGAACTGGGCCCCTACGGGTATCTGCCGACCGATCCGATCCGCCTGGCCGACGAACTGCGCCAGCGCAACCTGACCGTCTCCGCCGGAACGGTCTTCACCGCATTCCACCGGGGACTCGACCAGTGGGACGCCGCATGGAAGCCTGCCCGGGACGTGGCGGAGCTGACAGCGGCCATGGGCGGCAAGCACATCGTCGTCATTCCAGCGATGTGGCGGGACGACGTCACGGGTGAACCCGTTGAATCCGGGACGCTCGATGACCAGCAATGGGGCGATCTGTTCGAAGGGCACAATCGGTTGGGCAAGGTGTTGCTGGAGGACTTCGGACTGCACCAGCAGTTCCACTCCCACGCCGATTCCCACGTTGGAGCGCAAAAAGATATTGAAACCCTCCTAGCCGCCACGAACCCTACATATCTGAACCTGTGCCTGGACACCGGCCACGCCGAGTACTGCGGTGCGTCCAGCCTCGAGCTGATCAAGAACTATCCGGAGCGGATCGGGTACCTGCACCTGAAGCAGATCAACCCGGACATCCTGGCGAAGGTCAATGAGGAGAACATGACGTGGGCGGCAGCGAATCTCGCCGGCGTCATGACCGAGCCGCCGCACGGGTTGCCGGACCTCCGGGCCGTGATCGAGGCGGTCGAGGCCCTGAACCGTCCGATCTTCGGCATCGTGGAGCAGGACATGTACCCGGTTGCCTTCGACGTGCCGCTCCCCATCGCCACGAGGACCCGCGACTACCTCCTCTCCTGCGGCTCCCGCACCCGCGTCAGCTGACCGCATCCATGCCAGACATAAAGGACTGAACCATGGCTAAACCCCTCCGCGTAGCTGTGATCGGCGCCGGACGCATGGGCGCTGATCACATCGAGCGTCTCCACAAACGTATTCATGGAGCCGAAGTTGCCGCCGTCGTGGACGTCGACCTCGCCCGGGCAGAAGCCGCTATCAAAGGCATCGACGGGGCCGTCGCCCTCGTGAACGCCGATGAAGCCCTTAACAACGGCGACGTCAATGCCGTGCTTATTGCGACCCCTGGTGTCCTGCACGAGGACATCCTCTACAAAGCCCTGGCGAAGGATTTGCCGATACTCTGCGAGAAGCCGCTGACTCCGGACGCCAAGTCCTCCTGGAAGATTGTCCAGGCGGAGGTTGAGCTGGACCGCAAGCGGATCCAGGTCGGCTTCATGCGCCGTTTCGACGCCGAATACTCCGCTCTGGGCCAGATCATCCGCGATCACGAGCTCGGCGAGCTGCTCATGCTGCACCACCAACACCGTAATCCCACTACCCCGCCCGGCTTCACAAACGAGATGCTGATCAGTGATTCCGTTGTGCACGAGTTCGACGTCATCCGGTACCTCACCGGTGAGGAGATCACCTCGGTGCAGGTCCGCAAGGGCAAGGCGACGAGAAACGCGCCGGAGGGCCAGCACGATCCCCAGCACATCCTGATCGAGAGTGAGTCGGGCATCCTCGCGGATGTCGAGATCTTCGTCAACGCCAAGTTTGGATACCAGGTGACCACGCAGGCGTCCTTCGAGGACGGGATCGTGGACATCGGTGGTGATACCGGGGCCTATGTCCGCAGCGCCGGCCGCTGGGGCGGCACGGTCACGCCGGGTTTCGAGGACCGTTTCGGTGCGGCGTACGACGTGGAAGTACAGGCCTGGGTTGATGCTGCCCGCCGAGGTGAGGTTGGTGGCCCCACGGCCTGGGATGGCTACGCCACAGCGGCTTGCTGCGAAGCCGGCGTCGAAGCCCAGAAATCGGGCGAAAAGATCAAGGTCCAGCTCAACGTCATGCCTGAGCTTTACAACTAACAACTCGCGGAAGTGCGGACGGTTGAGTGGTGTTCCGGTCACGGTGACGATTTGAGTGGTCTGTTAGCGCTGTCTTCGCGTAAGAAGTGCCCCGTCCCAACCGTTTTCAGGAAGGGGCACTTTCTGCCGGCGGCACCGTTGCCAGGCACCAAATGGCAGCCGGATGTAACTGTCCTGCCCCTCCGATTTGCCGTACCCAGCCATGGTGGAGTTGCCACTGAAGAGCCACTCGCTTACGGAGCCCGGTCCAGCCATAGGAGACCAGCACAACATCGTCCTTGCGAATTTCGGCTGATACGTCGATGGGGCGGGCGTCCGAAATATGTCTTATCAAAAGAACAAACAGTGACAAGCTCGGCGCTTCCCGTCATGGAAGGCCCATGGGCTGAGCACGGAACACGGGGAACATTCAGTGAGCAACCACCTTGGCTTCAACATCAATCGCTCATCCCCGGTGCCCTTGTACCACCAAGTCGTTCAGGGCATCGAGGACGCCATCTTCAGCGGCGCCCTAAAACCGGGCAGTCGCTTGGACAACGAAATCGATTTGGCGGCTCGGCTCAACCTGTCTCGCCCAACCATGCGCAGGGCTATGGACGAATTGGTCCGATCCGGTTTGGTGGTCCGTAAGCGGGGTGTGGGAACGCAGGTGGTTTCCGGTCAGGTCCGTCGACCGCTGGAGCTTTCCAGCCTATTCGACGACCTTATTAACAACGGCAAAGAACCCACCACTCAGGTTTTGAGCTTTTCGCATATGGAGGCGGACGCCCCCATACTCGCCAGCCTTCAACTGCCCGCCCGTTCCAAGGTCTACCACTTCACCCGCCTACGCAAAGTGGCCGGCAAGCCGCTGGCGCTGATGGAGAACTGGGTTCGCGATGACATCGCAGCCCTCGACGAAGCCATTCTTGCCGCCGAAGGCCTTTACCCGATTCTGCGCCGCGCCGGTGTCGACTTCCGCCTGGCAACGCAGCGAATCGGCGCAACGATCGCCGACGACCATCAAGCGCCCCTACTTGAGACGAACATTAATTCCGCTCTCGTAACCATGGAACGCACCGCCGTGGACGATACGGGCCGCCGGATAGAGACTGGTCATCATGTCTACCGCGCCGATTCCTACAGCTTCGAGATGACACTCGTAGAGCGCTGACGCAAGGACTTTTTCCAATAACTAACCGGGTCTATCCTCTGGAAACCGACGGCAACGGCCATTGGACATTTCATTCGGAACCTCTAATTCTGTGCCGACCGTAAACGTCTGCGCCCATACGGGCCTGAAGATAAGCCATACCTTGTGCGGACAGTTAAGTGGAGACCGTCCCACGTCTGCGGCACGTTCTAAATAGGAGCAGGAGATGTACACAATTCGGGTCCTTCCGAGCAACGCCTGAATCGCCGATAACCTATCTTCTGTCAGCTGGAGTTGACGAACCTCAATTGCTGGCTGCGTGCACAAGTCACGCACTTACAGAGTTCCGGACTACGTCGCTTCAGGTAGCGGCTTAGATCGTTTCGAACACGGCATGAATGACCCGTCTCCCTCCGTGTCTCGAAGCGCCGACAGCTTTTTCTGTCAACATCGCAGTTGTCCAGACAACGTCTGGACAACTGCGATGTTGGAGCCCAGCGACACTCCCTGAGCATCTTTGTCGACGGCGATGCGCAAGCCGGGATGCAGCGCAGGAAACCTACTGCCGCCAGGTGCTGTTGCCGCCTGAGCCCGCGAGGGCGGGTTGCACACCAAGTTGGGGCGAGTATGCTTTTTGTATGACGAAAAAGGTGGAAACCATCGATGGCGTGCCTATCACTGAGGAGATGATTGAAGCCTGGGCAGGCGAAGCGGAGGCTGGCTACGCACCCGACCAGCTTCATGCTCCTCGGCGCGGGCGACCAACTATGGGTCTGGCGCCTGCAGCTCAGCTCTCGGTGCGCTTCGAAAAGGATCTGATGGACCTGGTGACCCAGAACGCTGCGGAACGCCACGTCAGCAAGTCAGACGTGGTCCGAGAAGCAGTGCGTCAGTACCTACACGCTTCGTGATCAGGAGCGTTCACGCGTCGGCCGGCAAACATGGCGTGAGCGAAAAAGACGCCCTGCATGCCGTGACGAACATGGTCCACGAAAGCTACCTGGACGACGGCAACCCAGCGCGTCGACTTATTCTCGGCTTCAGCTCCGAAGGAGCGTTGCTGGAACTCGTTCTACTGGTCTTCGACAGCGGCAACGAGCTCATCATCCATGCCATGCCGGCACGCAAGCAGTACCTGAAACTCCTCACAAAGTGACACTGAACACCGCCGAGCACCCCTTCCGCTTATCGCCGATAATTATCGTTATGTCAGGTAGAAGTGATCCTATTGCAGAATCTGCTGAATGGGACTCAGTGATACGACTCCCCCTCGGCCTAGTGCTTGAGCATTGAGTTCCGCGTCGTGGCGGG
>NZ_JADOUU010000019.1:0-48042 GCF_015751955.1 Arthrobacter sp. CAN_A214 | reverse complement strand
GTGTCCCTCCTCCCGGTCTTCCTGGTCTTCCTCTTCGGCCAGAAATACCTCGTCAAAGGCATCGCCACCACCGGCGGCAAATAAACCACCACCGGCCCCAGTTCCATACCCGCAGTAATCAGGGAAAGCGCCAGCGGCCGCGGCATGCGCCGGATAGTACCCCCTGCCCAGCACCATCAATCGAAGGAAAATTCAATGAGGAATACTTCACGCACCACCCGCACCCTGACCGCGGCGTCCATGGCCGTGGCACTCGGCCTGACACTGGGCGCCTGCGGCTCCGGCGCCTCCGGTGAATCTGCAGGCGGTGGAGGAGATGGCAATATCCGCTGGTCCTGGTGGGGATCGGACCCCCGGCACCAGGCCAACCAGGCGATCATCGATTCGTACAAGACGGAGAATCCCGACGTCACCATCGAGGGTGAATACGGCGACTTCAGCGGTTACTGGGACAAGCTCGCCACGACCACGGCCGGCGGCGATGCCCCTGATGTCATCACCATGGACGAGAAGTACCTGCAGGAATACGCAGGCCGCGGAGCCCTGGCGGACCTCAGCGACCTTCCCAACCTGGACCTGTCCAAGTTCGACGAACCCTCGCTCGCCCTCGGGGAGTACGAAGACGGCCTCTACGGCCTGAGCACCGGACAGAACGCCTACGTGGTCATGGTCAACGAGGACCTCTTCGCGAAGGCCGGTATCCCCATCCCCGACGACACCACGTGGACCTGGGACGACTACTACCGGATCTCCAAGGAGGTGAGCGAAAAGCTCGACGGCGTCACCGGCACCGAGTACGGCGCCCAGGACGTGGACCTGCGTGTCTGGCTCCGCCAGCACGGCGAGTCCCTCTACAACGAGGAAGAAGGCACCGTCGGCTACAGCACCGAAAACCTCGTGTCATGGTTCGAGCACCTGGTCACCGTTCGGGACGAAGCCGGCGGAGCCACCGCCGCTGAATACACCGAAGACGCGTCGGGCACTTTTGAGGCAGGGACATTCCCCACCAACCGGGCCGGATTCGGCTGGTACTGGTCCAACCAGCTCGCAGCGCTGCAAACCGCGTCGGGCAGCAAGGTCAGCATGCTGCGCGCCCCATCGGTCAACGGGGAGGCCGCCGACAACGGCATGTACTACAAGGCCTCGATGTACTGGTCCATCTCCAGCCAGTCGGATGACCAGGAAGCCGCCGCCGACCTCGTCAACTACCTCGCCAACAACGAGGAAGCAGCGAAGAAGATGCTCGTGGACCGCGGCGTTCCCGTCAACCCGGACATGGCAGAGGCCATCAAGCCCGAGCTGAACGAATCCGACCAGACTGTCGTCGACTTCCTCGACGAGATCGAGCCCGATATGAAGGATGCACCGAAACCCTCGCCGGTAGGAACAGGTGGCGTGCAGGACGTGGTGCAGCGCTACGTCTCGGAAGTGCTTTTCGACACTCTGACTCCCCAGCAGGCCGCGGACCAGATGACCAGCGAAATCGGAGGCATGATCCAGGCGGGCTGATCCAGTCCACCCGACAGCAGGGGATTCGGTCGCCACCACGGCGGCCGGGGCCCCTGCCGTCATGCGACGATGCTGGTCGAACAGTCCCGGGTGGTACCAGCAGGTTCCGGTGCCGCACCGGGTGAGTAGGTCACCATTCGTGCGGTCTTCCGCACCTCGGCGCGAATCGTTGCCAGTGACGCATCCCGAGCAATGGCCCCGGCAGCCCGCGCCTGCACCATCACATTGCCCAGGGCAGTGGCCTCAACGGGCCCGGCAATGACGGGTAGTTGCGTGGCATCGGCGGTCAGCTGGCATAACAGCCGGTTCTGTGAGCCCCCGCCCACGATATGTACCACGTCCACATGATGCCCGGCCAGGCGGATCGCCTCGCGCACGGTGCGCGCATAGGCGACGGCAAGGCTGTCGAGGATGCAGCGCACGACGCCCGCCGGTTCCGACAGGGCGGCGCCGTCGGAACCAGCACCTGGGGTAGGTGAGCCCGGCGAACCGTCCGGCTGTGCACCCTGGGCCACAGCGTCCCGAATTCGCTCCGGCATGCCACCGGGTGGGATGAATGACGGCGAGTCGACGTCGATCAGGGGCCCTCCGGGCGGTAGCTGCGCCGCCGCCTCCAGAAGGTCGTCAAAATCTGTTGTTACTCCCTGGTCGGCCCAGGTTCGCAGACATTCCTGCAGCAGCCACAGCCCGCCGACGTTCCGCAGGTACCGGATGGTACCGTCGACGCCGCGCTCGTTGGTGAAATTCGCGGAGCGGCTCTCCACACTCAGTACGGGGTGCGGGAGTTCGACGCCGACGAGGGACCAGGTGCCGGACGACACGTACGCAAACGCGGCGGTTTCCGAAGGAACCGCGACGACGGCGCTTGCCGTGTCATGTGAACCCACTGCAATGACGGCGGTGTCCTCCGGGAGTCCGGTGCGGTCGGCAATCTCCGGAAGTAGAATCCCAATCGTCTGCCCGGGCTGGATGAGCGGAGGGAAGATGCCGCTCGGAATGCCGACCGCGTCGAAGATGCCGCCGGCCCAATTGCCGGATGTGGCGTCGAGCAGGCCTGTGGTGGAGGCATTGGTGGCCTCACTGCGCCGCTGTCCCGTCAGCCAGAAACCCAGGAGGTCCGGGATCAACAAAGCCTGCAGCCCTTCGAGCGAAGATTCCGAGGCCAACTGGTAGACCGTGTTGAACGGCAGGAACTGCAGCCCCGTCGTCCCATACAGGCGGTTGAAAGGGATTCGACCGTGGACGGTGTCGACGGTCCTGCCACCCCGCCCGTCCCGATAGCTGTAGGGCAGGGCGGCGAGGGCGCCGCCGTCGTCGTCGATCAGTCCGTAGTCCACCGCCCAGGTGTCGACGCCGATGCTGACGATCCTTTCACCCGCAGAGCTGGCGGAGCCGGCGGCCAGCGTCAGGCCGTGCAGAACCTGCCCATACAGCTTATGGATATCCCAACGCAGGCTGCCATCCACCTCCATCGGCCCGTTCGCGAACCGGTGAATGATTTCAAGGTGCGGCCCACCACTGGTGAACCGCCCGAGGATGACCCGGCCGGAGGACGCGCCGATATCGACCGCCACGAACACTTCCGGCCGATCCGCTTTCATCGGAGGAATGCTGCGGCGACGCCGGCGTCGACGGGAACGTGGAGGCCGGTGGTGTGCGAGAGTTCGTCGGAGGTCAGGACGGCGACGGCGTTGGCCACGTTCTCGGGAAGCACCTCGCGCTTGAGCAGGGTTCGCTGGGCGTAGTACTCGCCCAGCTTGTCTTCGTCCACTCCGTAGACGGCTGCGCGTTTGGCACCCCAGCCGCCGGCGAAGATGCCGGACCCGCGGACCACGCCATCGGGGTTGATGCCGTTGACCCGCACGCCGTATTCACCCAGTTCAGCGGCCAGCAGGCGCACCTGGTGGGCCTGGTCCGCCTTCGTGGCGGAGTAGGCGATGTTGTTGGGTCCTGCGAACACGGAGTTCTTGGAGGAGATGTAGATGATGTCCCCGCCCATGTCCTGCTCGATGAGGACCTTCGCTCCGGCCTGGGACATGAGGAAGGATCCCTTGGCCATCACGTTGTGCTGGAGGTCCCAGTCTTTCTCCGTGGTCTCGAGCAGTGGCTTGGAGATGGACAGGCCCGCGTTGTTGACCACCAGATCCAGTCCACCGAAAGCCAGCACCGCGGCATTCACGGCGTCCTGCACCTGAGCCGGATCCGTGACGTCGGCCTGGATGCCGATCGCGACGTCGGATCCACCGAGATCGGCTGCGACGGTGGTCGCGCTGTCGATATTCAGGTCCGCGATGACCACGCAGGCACCCTCGGCCACCAGGCGGGTGGCGATGGCCTTGCCGATGCCCGACGCCGCCCCGGTCACCAGGGCGATCCGGCCCGCGTGGGATTTTGGTTCGGGCATGCGGGCGAGCTTGGCCTCCTCGAGTGCCCAGTATTCGATGCGGAACTTCTCGCTCTCCTCGATGGGGGAGTAGGTCGAGATGGCTTCGGCTCCACGCATTACATTGATGGCGTTGAGGTAGAACTCGCCGGCAACGCGTGCAGTCTGTTTGTTGGTGCCGTAGGAGAACATGCCGACGCCGGGAACCAGCACGATCGCAGGGTCGGCGCCGCGCATGGCGGGGGACTCGGGCGTCGCGTGGCGGTCGTAGTACGCCACGTAGTCCGCCCGGTATTCGGTGTGAAGCTCGCGCAGCCGCAGGAGGCTGCTCTCCACATCCGCGCCGGCGGGAAGGTCGAGGATGAGCGGCTTGACCTTGGTGCGCAGAAAATGGTCCGGGCAGCTCGTTCCGAGGGCTCCGAGGCGCGGGTGCTCGGCCGAGGCGAGGAAATCCAGGACGCGCGGATCGTCGGTGAAGTGCCCTACCTGCGCCTTGTCCGTGGACGCCAGGCCGCGAATGGTGGGGGCGAGTGCTGCCGCCTTCGCCCGACGTTCGGCAGCGGGGAGCGGGCCGTAGCCCTCGAGGGCCGGACCGAAGGGCTCGGGCCTGCCGTGCTCGGCAATGTAACGCTCTGCGGTTTCGATGATCTCCAGCGAGTTCGCTTCGGCTTCCTCCGAGGTCTCCCCCCAGGCGGTGATGCCGTGGCCGCCGAGGATCGTACCGATGGCCTCGGGATTGGCGTCCCGGATGGCGGCGATGTCGAGGCCGAGCTGGAACCCCGGTCGGCGCCAGGGCACCCAGAGGACCTTCGTGCCGAAGATCTCCCGGGTCAGCGATTCGCCGTCGGACGCCGTCGCCAGGGCGATGCCGGAATCGGGGTGCAGGTGGTCCACGTGCGCGGCGTCGACCAGGCCGTGCATCGCGGTATCGATCGACGGCGCTGCGCCGCCCTTGCCGTGCAGCGTGTAGTCGAAAGCCGCCACCATTTCATCCTCACGCTCCACCCCGGGGTAGATCCGGCGCAGGGCGCGCATGCGGTCCAGACGCAGCACAGCGAGCCCGGATTCCTTCAGGGTGCCAAGATCCCCGCCGGATCCCTTGACCCACAGCAACTCGACGTCCTCACCGGTTGCCGGGTCGATGCCCGTACCCTTGGCCGAGGTGTTGCCACCGGCGTAGTTGGTGTTGCGCTTGTCCGCACCCAACCGGTTCGAGCGCTCGATGAGCTCGCTGACGGTGCTGTTCGGCACGGAGGTCACGGAATTCGTCGTCGTCGTCACTTTCATGCTCCCCATCCGGCCTGCTGGCCGCCAAGTCGTTCGCTGTTGATCTGTTCCTGGTACCCGCTGGCCCGGTACGCAGCCATCGGGTCGGCGGGCAGGCCCCTGGATTCACGCCACTGGGCCAGCGGCGTCCGGACGTCGGTGTAGAAAGCGTCCATGAAGACTTCGTTGGCGCCCAGGACATCGCCTGATTCCTGAGCCGTTTTCAGCGCCTCCCGGTCGACCAGGAGCGCCCGCGCCGTCATTTCCTGGACGTTGAGTACGGACCGGATCTGCCCGGGGATCTTCTCCTCGAGATTGTGGCACTGGTCAAGCATGAGGGCCACGTTGCTGGTCGGATCCAGGGCACCGCCGCGCACTACCTCGAACAGAATGCGGAACAGCTGGAACGGATCCGCCGCACCCACGATCAGGTCATCGTCGGCGTAGAACCGGGAGTTGAAATCGAAGGAGCCGAGCTTGCCCAGCCGGATCAGCTGCGCCACGATGAACTCGATATTGGTACCCGGAGCGTGGTGACCGGTGTCCAGGCAGACCAGTGCCTTCTCCCCGAGCTGCAGGCAGTGGGCGTAGGAGGTGCCCCAGTCGGGAACGTCGGTGTGATAGAACGCAGGCTCGAAGAACTTGTACTCGAGGACCATCCGCTGGTCCTCCCCGAGGCGGTCGTAGACCTTCCGCAGCGATTCCTGCAGCCAGTCCTGACGCGAACGCATGTCGCCCTGGCCCGGGTAGTTGGTGCCGTCAGCGAGCCAGATCTTCAGGTCGCGTGAGCCGGTGACGTTCAGAACCTCGATGCACTCGTACATGTGGTCGATGGCCTTGTTGCGCACGCTGGCGTCACTATGGGTCAGGCTGCCGAACTTGTAGTCCTCGTCCTGGAAGGTGTTGCTGTTCACGGTCCCGAGCCGAATGCCCTTGTTCTCCGCGTAGCGGCCCAGTGCACCGAAGTCGTCCACCTTGTCCCAGGGGATGTGAAGGGCGACGGCGGGAGCAAGCCCGGTCAGTTCGTTCACCTTCGCCGCATCGGCAATCTTCTCCTGCACCGTGCGCGGGGTCCCTGGAGTGGCGAATACCTTGAAGCGGGTTCCGGAATTGCCGTATGCCCAGGAGGGCACCTCAATTCCCAACTGTGCAAGGGTAGGCGCTATGCCGTCAAGAACACTCATGTACTTCTCCACATCCTGTTGCCGCCAGTGCCGGAATCTGTCGGGTGGCCGCGAGAAGCGGCCGGGGTGACGGGTTGTCGATCCACGCGACGTCGTCGGCGGTTGAATCGTTTCATAATTACGTTTCAAAGCTATCCTCGAAATGACGGTAGTGTCAAGGAATTCCCGCACATCGCGGTCCGGGATAGGGATCGGAGGAGCCAGTGGGTACTCGAGCAGTAAGCATCAAGGACGTGGCCGATCTGGCCCAGGTGGCCGTGGGCACGGTGTCGAATGTCCTGAACAATCCGAACAGGGTTGCCGACCGCACCCGCGAGCGCGTGCTGAACGCGATCTCCGAGCTGGGATTCGTGCGCAACGACGCCGCCCGGCAGTTGCGGGCGGGCCTGAGCCGCACGATCGGGTTGATCGTGCTGGATGTCAGCAACCCCTTTTTCTCCTCACTTGCGCGGGCCGCCGAAGAGGCTGCCGCCGAGATCGGCAGCACCGTGGTGCTGGGTGACAGCGGCTCCGACCGCGCGCGGGAGGCCCGCTACATCGACGTCTTCGAGGAGCAGCGGGTCAAGGGCATGCTGATCTCGCCCGTAGGGGACATCAGTGACCGCATGGAGACGCTGCGGAACCATGGCGTATCGGTGGTGCTGGTGGACCGTGTGGACCCCGGGCGGAAGATCAGTTCGGTGTCCGTGGATGACGTCGCTGGAGGCTACATCGCCGTGAAGCACCTGCTCGACTCCGGGCGACGCCGCATCGCCTTCATCGGGGCTTCGACCGAGATCCAGCAGGTGGCTGATCGGCTTGAGGGGGCATTGAAGGCGGTGGCCGAGCATGCCGGCGCCGAACTCGAGGTGATCGAGGCGAGCGCGATGACGGTGCTCGCCGGCAGGTCTGCGGGAGAGACGGTGGCGGCACGGGCCGAGGACCGGCGTCCGGACGGGGTGTTCTGCGCGAACGATCTCCTGGCCATCGGGGTGATGCAGGCCGTCCTGATGGTGCGCGGACTCCACATCCCGGATGAGTTGGCCCTGATCGGATATGACGATATTGATTTTGCCCAGTCCGCAGTGGTGCCGCTGACCACTATCCGCAAGCCCACTGAGCTCATGGCCAGAACCGCCGTGGACGTGCTGGTGGGAGAGATCGACGGCGGAGACGGCGAGAGCCGGCGGGTGGTATTCCAGCCCGAACTGGTCGAGCGGGAAAGTACTGCAACAGTAAGGAACGGAGCCTAGATGGAACGCGCGTGTTTTCAGCTGCAGGTCCGGCAGGACAGGATCGCGGAGTACAAAGAACGCCATGCTGCCATCTGGCCGGACATGGCGCGGGCGCTGAAGGCCACTGGGTGGAATAACTACTCCCTGTTCCTCAGGCCGGACGGGCTGCTGATCGGCTACGTGGAGTCCGAGGACTTCGCCGCGGCGCAGGAAGCCATGTCCGCCACCGGCGTCAACTTTCGCTGGCAGGCCGAGATGGCGGAGTTCTTCGTCGAGCTGGAGGGCCGACCGGATGAAGGATTTCTCCGACTGCAGGAAGTGTTCCATCTGGAGGACCAGCTCGACTGAGGTTCCGCTCGGCTTCGTGTGGCTGGACCTGTCGGACGGACAGGCGGGAGTCGGCTGATTCTGCGGGTCATCACGAATTGGGAACAGTGGTTGACCGTGATCCATCTCACGCCTACGATCGAGGTTGAAACGTTCATATGAAACGATTCATTTGTCGAAGGAGCTTGCAGTGTCGCAAAACCGGGACTCCGCAGATCGTGCCGCCGGAACTCATGCCCCAGCGGAACCGTCATCGCCGGCGCTTTCCCTGATCGGAGCGGCAAAGACCTTCGGGCCGGTGGTCGCACTCGCGGACGGAACGATAGAGATCCTCCCCGGCGAAATCCACGGGCTGGTGGGCGAGAACGGCGCCGGGAAGTCGACCCTCGTGAAGATCCTCGCCGGCGTCCACTCACCTGACGCGGGCCGGTTCACCGTTTCCGGGGAGGAAGTGTCCTTCCGGAACGTCGGTGACAGCAAGGCTGCCGGTATCTCCGTCATCTATCAGGAACCAACGCTCTTTCCCGACCTCACCGTCGCCGAGAACATTTTCATCGGGCGCCAGCCCAAAGGTGCCCTCGGTCTGATCAGCAAAGGCGCGATGCGGCGGGCAGCTGCGGCGCTCTTCTCGGAACTGGGCGTCCCCATCGACCCGGACCGGCCCGCCGCGGGGTTGTCCATCGCCGATCAGCAGATCATCGAGATCGCCAAGGCCATCTCCCTCGACGCCAGGGTCCTGGTCATGGACGAACCCACCGCGGCGCTGAGCGGCGTGGAGGTGGACCGCCTTTTCGCCGTCGCCCGCAAACTGCGGGACGCCGGTAGCGGCATCCTCTTCATCTCCCACCGTTTCGACGAGGTCTTCGGACTGTGCGACCGCATCACCGTCATGCGGGACGGCAAATACATCAGCACCCACCGGCCCGCGGACGTCACGGTGGAAGCCGTGGTCCGCGAGATGGTGGGACGCGATATCGCCGCCCTCTACCCCAAGGAGGACGCCGAAATCGGCGGAACCGTCCTCTCCGTGGAGAATCTTTCGCGGGCCGGCGTCTTTTCCGACATCAGCTTCGAGGTCCGGGCGGGAGAAATCGTGGCGCTGGCGGGCCTGGTGGGCGCCGGACGCACCGAAGTGGCGCGCGCCGTCTTTGGCATCGACGGGTAGGACGCCGGTTCGGTCACTCTGGGCGGGCGTCGATTGAAACCGCGGGACCCGCGCGCGGCGATCGACGCCGGCATCGGTTTCGTCCCCGAGGACCGACGGAACCAGGGGCTGGTCATGGACCTGTCCGTGGAACGCAATGCAGTCCTGACCCTTCGCAACACCCTCGCCAAAGGCGGGTTCATCAGCCGCAGGGCCGAGCGCGAAGCCGCCGCCGTGTGGACGCAGCGCCTCCAGGTCAAGGCGGGGTCCCCGGAGCATGCAGTGTCCACGCTCTCCGGCGGCAACCAGCAGAAGGTGGTGCTCGCCAGATGGCTGGCCACCGAGCCGAAACTCCTCATCATCGATGAACCCACCCGCGGGATCGACGTCGGCACCAAGAGCGAAGTCCACCGGCTGGTGTCCGAACTCGCGGGCCGTGGGATAGCGATCCTCATGATCTCCTCGGAACTCCCCGAAGTCCTCGGAATGGCCGACCGCGTCCTGGTGATGCATGAAGGGCGGATCACCGCCGAACTGGACCGGGCGTCAGCCACCCCTGAATCGGTCATGCACGCCGCGACCGCCACACCGGAGACCGCCAAATGAGCACCGACCTGAATCCCCCGTCAACCACCGGCAGGATCCCCGAGCCCCGGCGCGGAGGCAGGAGCGCGATCCTGTCCGTTCTCCGCCTGCGCGAACTGCCCGTTCTCATCGCCCTGGTGGGGCTCGTGCTCTTCACCTGGGGAGTTAACCCCCTCTTCCTCAGCGAGCAGGGTGTGAAGGACCTCCTGCTCAACGCCACCATCCTCATGCTCCTTGCGGTGGGCCAGTCGCTGGTGATCATCACCCGCAACGTCGATCTCTCCGTGGGGTCGGCGCTGGGGCTCGTCGCGTTCTCCACCGGGTCCATCTTCTTCGCCATGCCGGACTTCCCCGTTGTCGGAGTCTTCCTGCTGGGCATGCTCCTCGGTGGGGTGCTCGGGGCGGTGAACGGCATCCTGGTCACCGTGGCCAAGGTGCCAGCGCTGGTCATCACCCTCGGCACCCTCTACATCTTCCGCGGCATCAACAACGCATGGGCGGGCGGCACCCAGTACTTCGCTGGCGACCGGCCCCAGGAATTCGGCGCGCTGTCCGTGGACACGGTCCTGGGGTTCCCCCTCATCACCCTGATCGCCGTCCTGGTGGTCGTCGCCGTCGCGGTCTTCATGGCGGGTACCCGGCCAGGACGCGATCTCTATGCGATCGGATCCGACCCCGAGGCCGCCAAGCTGTTCGGCATTCCCGTGACCCGACGCGTCCTCCTTGCCTTCATCGCCAACGGCATCCTCGCCGGATTGGCCGGTGTGCTCTACGCGAGCCGGTTCAACTCGGTAGGCGCCACCACCGGAACCGGACTGGAACTGGACGTGGTGGCCGCCGCCGTCGTGGGTGGCATCGCCATCTTCGGCGGCAGCGGCACCGTGGTGGGAGCCGCCCTCGGTGCACTGCTGCTCACCACCATCACCAGTGCCCTGGCGGCCCTCCGCGTGGACAAGTTCTGGCAACAGGCGATCGTGGGCGTCCTGATCCTCGCCGCCATCATCATCGACCGGCTGGCAGGGCTACGCACCGCCAGGAAGCTACGGATCAGCGAGGCACGCAATGTCTAAAACACTCACCGAGGTGCCCGACGCCGGCACCGCCGCCGTCCTCACCTCCGAGATCAAGGGCCGCAGCGGTGCCCCCCGCCTGCTGCTGGGCCGCGATGCCGTGATGATCTACACGCTGCTCGTGGTGGTGCTCTTCGCCTGCGTCGCCCTCCCGCGATTCGCCTCGCCGGTCACAGTGGGCTTCCTCCTCCTCGACGTCATTCCCATCCTGGTCATCGCCATGCCGATGACCCTGGTCATCATCTCCGGCGAGATCGACCTCTCCGTTGCCAGCATCGCAGGGCTCAGCAGCGCCGTGCTGGGTGTGCTGTGGGCTGCGGGAGTGGACATCTGGCTGGCGCTGGTGCTCTGCCTGGTGGTGGGACTGGCGGCCGGAGCATTCAACGGCCTGCTCATCGCCTACCTGGGCCTGCCGTCGCTCGCCGTGACCATCGGCACGCTCGCCCTCTTCCGCGGGCTCGCCCTCGTGGTGATCGGCGACAACGCCGTCGCGAACTTCCCACCGGCACTGACTGCTTTCTTCACCTCCAAACTGGGCGGGACCGGCATTCCCACGGTGATGATCGGCGTCCTGCTCGTCATCGTCTTCTTCGGCGTGCTGCTCCACCTCACCCCGTTCGGCCGCGGACTCTTCGCCCTCGGCTACAGCAAGGAAGCGGCAAGCTTCGTGGGGATCAACGTGGCACGCTCCAAGTTCTGGCTGTACCTCGGCACCGGCATCGTGTCGGCCATGGCAGGAATCTACTGGACCCTCCGTTACTCGAGCGCCCGCAGTGACAACGCCAGTGGAATCGAACTCGCGGTGATCGCCGCGGTACTGCTCGGCGGCGTCTCGATCTTCGGCGGCAAGGGCTCCATCCCGGGCGTGATTGCCGGGGTGCTGCTCATCGGCACCATTACCTATGCCCTGCGCCTCGACCGGGTCTCCGAGGTGGTCCTGATCATCGTGACCGGGTCCCTGCTGATCCTTTCCGTGGTCACTCCCAGCATCGGCGCCGCACTGAGAAAGCACCGTCATGACCGACGGGTGCGGCAGCAACTACGTCCCTGAGCCGTCCCCTCGGGGTAGAAACCGGCGCCTGGTTCCCCGGCGCTCAATGAGAGGAAGAACAATGTTGTTTACCCGAAACAAGTCCCGACGGGGCCGCGGCGCGGCCATTGTCGCATTCACCGCGAGTACCGCGCTGTTCCTCGGCGGCTGCGGTGGAGGAGGTGGGTCCGAAGCAGGTGCCGAAGGTGGCAGCGGTGCCGAAGGAGAGCAGACCATCACCTTCATCCCCAAGCAGTTGAACAATCCCTACACCGACGTCGTCCTCGGCGGCGGTGAAACCGGGGCCTCGGAGGCAGGATTCTCTGCTTCGGAAGTCGTGGGTCCGCTGGACGCCAGCGCCTCCAGCCAGGTCTCCTTCATCAACGCCGAAACCCAGGCCGGCACCAACGTGATCGTGATCGCCGCCAACGATCCCGACGCCGTCGGGCCCGCCCTGCAGGAAGCGCGGGATGCCGGTGCGAAGATCGTGGCATTCGACTCCGACACCAACCCGGACTTCCGCGACCTGTTCGTCAGCCAGGTCAACGCCAAGGACGTGGGCCTGATCCAGCTTGAACTGATCTCGGAGCAGATCGGCGGCGCGGGGGATATCGCCATCCTCTCCGCCACGGCCAACGCCACCAACCAGAACGAGTGGATCAAGTTCATGGAGGAGGAGCTGGCATCCAACCCGGACTACGCGGACATCAACCTGGTGGCCAAGGTGTACGGCGACGACGACGACACCAAGTCGTTCCAGGAAGCGCAGGGACTCCTTCAGGCCTACCCGGACCTGAAGGGCATCATCTCTCCCACCACGGTGGGCATCGCGGCCACCGCCCGGTACCTCTCGACCTCCGAGTACAAGGGCGAGGTCGCACTCACGGGTCTTGGCCTGCCCAACGAGATGCGTCCGTTCGTCGAGGACGAAACGGTGTCCGAGTTCGCCCTGTGGGATCCTGCCCAGCTCGGCTACGTCGCGGCTTTCGCAGGCAAGGCCCTGGCCGACGGCGATATCACCGGAGAAGTAGGAGATACCTTCGAAGCGGGCGAAATGGGAGAACGCACCGTGGAAGAGGGGGGCCTCGTCATCGTCGGACCACCCACCATCTTCAACGCCGACAACATCGACGAGTACGACTTCTAGGGAACGAGCCGGGTACGGGGAGTCCCTCCGGGTTCCCCGTACCCTCCTCCTGCCGTAAGGAACAATGAAATGGTCGCCAACCCCCCTGCCCCTCCGGAAAACCCGTCCGCGGTCCACCGCCTGGTACCACACAAGCGTCGTGCCACCCGCATCGGACTGGTGTCCGGGGGGCTCGGCGCCTACTGGCCGCAGTTCCCCGATCTTTTGCCGCAACTGCAGGAATCCAGCCGCTACGTGACCGGGCGGTTCACAGCCCTCGAGGCCGAGGTGATCGACGTCGGCTTCGTCTCGGATCCGCAGGAGGCGGCCCGCGCCGCCGAGGAACTGAGGGTGGCTGACTGCGACCTGATCGTGATATTTCTGGCCACCTACCTGACATCGTCCATGGTCCTGCCGATCGCCCAGCGAGCGCAGACCCCCGTGCTGGTGATCGATCTGCAACCCACCGAAGCCATGGACCATGCAGGCTTCGACACCGGGAAGTGGCTCGCGTACTGCGGTCAGTGCCCTGTGCCGGAGATGGCCAATGTCTTCCGGCGCGCAGGTATCCCCTTCCGTTCCGTCTCCGGGTACCTGAAGCAGGAATCGGCCTGGCAGCGCATCGACCGGTGGGTCCACGCCGCGAGTGTTCGCGGACGGTTGCGGTTCGCGCGGCACGGCCTGATGGGGCACCTCTATCCCGGAATGCTGGACGTCTCCACCGACCTCACGACGGTATCGACCACCTTCGGTTCGCATGTCGAGATCCTCGAATTCGACGACCTCCGCGAAATGGTCAACAGCGTTTCCGAAGCGCAGGTCCTTGAACGGGTTGAGCTCGCACGGGAACTGTTCACCGTGGACGCGTCCGTCGATGACGGGGATTTTGCATGGGGCGCCAGGGTGTCCGTGGGCCTTGACCGGCTTGTGGAGGAATTCGGCCTGGACTCGCTGGCCTATTACCACCGCGGCCTGGCGGGGGAACAGCATGAACGCCTGGGCGCCGGCATGATCCTCGGTGCTTCGATCCTGACGGCCCGTGGCATCCCGATGGCGGGGGAGTACGAGCTGCGCACCTCCATAGCCATGCTTGCTGCCCAGGCGATGGGGGCCGGTGGTTCCTTCACCGAGATCCAGGCACTGAACTTCACCGACAACGTGGTGGAGATGGGCCACGACGGGCCGGCGCATCTGGCGGTCAGCGCAGGAAATCCACTGCTGCGCGGGCTTGGCGTGTATCACGGCAAGCGCGGCTGGGGAGTCTCCGTGGAGTTCGACGTCCGGCATGGGCCCGTCACCACCTTCGGGCTGGGGCAGGATCCCGACGGCAGCTACGTGTTCGTCACCTCGGAGGGCGAGGTGGTGCCCGGTCCGCTGCTGGCCATCGGGAATACGACGTCGCGGGTGGACTTCGGGGCTGATCCGGGTCGGTGGGTGGACGAATGGTCCCAGACGGGCATCGGTCACCACTGGGCATTGTGCGTGGGACACCGGGCGGCGGATGTTCAAGCGGCCGCGAGCCTGCTCGGCATCGAACACCGGCACGTTGCCCTCTAGAGCCTTCATGAGAGGATGCCCAAGGCCCGCGACGCCTTGATGATGCCGGGGCCGAGCTGTATCAACGAGGATTCGTCTACGGAACCACGGCGATATGCCACCTTCGAGAAGATCACGGCTGCGCTGGTCGGCATCATGTTCGTCCCCGTCGTGGGCCTGGCAATCATCGCGCTGCTGTTCATCGTGCTGGGGATCAACCAGCTCGTGGGTGCATTGCGGCCGATCCTCGGCGGGTAGTAGCGCGACAAGGCCTGTTTCGTCCACCGAAATTCTCTGAATCCATTCTCCGGCCGACCCGTCGTCCGGTAGCGGGTGGGCCATAGAGTAGGTAGGTCGACGGAGTTTCACGGCTCCATGAATTCATCCGAGGTAGGGCATCATGCCGAACGAATCCGCAACAAATCCGCAGGACGCCACTCCACACCAGGCGGCCCCAGTGTCCCAGGACGAGAAGCCTTCCCGAAAAAGCTTCGGAGCGGAAGAGGATCCGCTTGAGGAGATCAGGGACGCTCCGGCGCTCGAAGAGGACGAGGACAGCCTGGTCAAGCCCGAAAACAGCTGAGGCTGCCGGGGTGCGGCTTCGCCCGGCCTAGACCCGCGTCGTCGGCCGCAAGCTCCACGCGGCGAGTACCGCCGCAGCGATCATGAGCAGCGCAGCGATACCGGAGGTCAGGGTCACCCCGCTGTCGAAGGCGTGAAACGCTGAGTCCAGCAGGGCCGAAGCACTTGCTGCCGGCAGATCCGCCGCCGTCGCCACCGCCCCACCGAGCGTTTCGGTGGCCGCCGCTGCCTGCTCCCGGGTGAGGGCCTCCGGGAGCGACAGGTTGCCCTGATAGGAGGAGAGCAGGATGCTGCCGAGGATCGCCGTTCCGAACACCGAACCCACTTCGTAGGCGGTTTCGGATACGGCCGAGGCGGCGCCGGCCTTGGTGGCGGGCACGCTCGAGAGGATCAGGTCGTTCGAGACGGTCTCCGACGCGCCGACGCCGATGCCGAGCAGTACGAAGGCGGCCATCAACTGGAGGGCAGAGCCTCCCTGCCCGGCCATCAGGCCCTGCAGGGTGAGGAAGCTGTAGGCAGCCGCCGAAAAGAGCAGTGCCACCGGGACCACTACATGGGCTGGAACGCGCTTGACCACGGGAACCACCCCCAATCCCGCGACGATCGTCAGGACGAGCCCCGGCAGCAGGACCATCCCGGCGTCGAGGGGGCTGAGACCGAGCACCAGCTGAAGGTGCTGCGAGACGAAAAAGAGGAATCCCACGAGGGAGAAAATGGCCAGCAGGTTCACGAGCACGGCTCCGGTGAAGGCGCGCACAGTGAAGAGCCGCACATCGAGCATCGGGGAGGAACGCCGGAGCTGGCGCACCACGAAGCCGCTACCGGCGGCAAGGCCCAGCACGACGGCGGTGACGGTCACCAGTCCGGGCCCGCCCTTCGCGAGGTTCTTGATCGCGAACACCACGGGGAGCATGGTGATGATGGACAGGGCAATGCTCAGGTAGTCCACCCGACCCGGTCGAGGGTCGCGGGATTCCGGCACGAAGGCGGGGGTCAAGCCAAGCATCAGGACAAGAACCGGCACGGCGAGAAGGAACACCGAACCCCACCAGAAGTGCTCGAGCAGTGCACCTCCCAGCAGGGGGCCAAGCGCCGCACCCGCGGAGAATCCTGCAGCCCACACAGCGATGGCGAGCCGGCGCTGATCCCGGTCAAGAAAGATGTTCCGGATCAACGACAGCGTCGAGGGCATGAGCATCGCGCCGAAAACGCCGAGCCCCACGCGGGCGGCCACCAGGAAACCGGCTGTCGGAGCGAAGGCCGCAGCGACGGAGAAGAGTGCAAAACCGCCGGCGCCGATCATGAGCAGCCGCCGCCGCCCGAAGCGGTCCCCGAAACTGCCCATCGCCACGAGGAGTCCCGCGAGTACGAGGGGGTAGCTGTCGATGATCCATAGCAGAGCCGTCCCACTGGGTGCAAGATCCCGCGAGATGGCCGGCAGTGCGAAGCTGAGCACGGTGTTGTCGACTGCGACCAACAGGACGGGCAGCATCAGGACGGCGAGCGCTATCCATTCCCGCACGCCGGCGCGGTGGGGAGTGTCGGGGCTGGCCGTCTCAACTCCGGACGGCGCGAAGGTGTGCTGGGAGAATGTCATCCATCCAAGCTATACCGTCCAGCCGGTACAGTACAACTTGAGTGACCATTACCATGGAGGAATGGCCAGTTCCCGAGAGCGCATCCTTGACAGCTTCGAGGACACCCTGATCCGGGACGGCGAGCGGGCCGCCACCGTGGAAGCTGTGGCTGCAGCAGCCGAGGTCTCCAAGGGTGGGCTGCTCTATCACTTCCCGTCCAAGGAAGCGCTGGTGGATGCGCTTGCCGCAAGGCTTCTCGGTCTTGCCGAATCCGACCGGTCGCGCATGGTCGAGGACCCCGAGGGCCCGGGCCGCTATTACGTGCGGACCTCCGTCTACGAGGACAGTCCGCTGGACCGGGCGTTGGTGTCAATGGCGCGTTTGGCGCAGCAGGGCCACCCCACGGCACGGGCGAGCCTGGCGCGAATCCAGGATCTCTGGCTCGATGCGCTCGAGAAGGGCCTTGGAAACCGCACCGCCGCGCAGGCCGTCAAGCTCCTGGGCGACGGCATCTACTACGACGCCGCCTTTTTCTCGGGCGACGGATCACCGCGCCACTCCGCCACCGACCTGGCAGAGCTCCTCTCGGTGGTGGACCTCATCGTTGCCAGTTACGGCTCACCAGCCGAAGGAGGATTTCGTGCTTAAGGGTTTCAAGAACTTCATCCTGCGTGGAAACGTGATCGAACTGTCGATCGCCGTCGTCATCGGGGCCGCATTCACCGCCCTCGTCGGCGCGTTCACCCAGAACATCATCCAACCGCTCATCGCCGCAGCGGGCGGGGTGGATGCCGGAGGCCTCGGATTCCGCATCTGGGCCGGCAATCCGGCCACCTTCGTCGACGTCGGTGCTGTCATCACCGCCGCAGTGACCTTCCTGATCACCGCCGCCGTGGTGTACTTCGTCTTCGTGCTCCCGATGAACCGAGCCAGCGCCCATGCCAAGGCGCGACTCGCCACCGACGACCCCGAGGACGCCCCTGTGCCCGTTGACACCGCGCTTCTGACCGAGATGCGGGACCTCCTGCAGCAGCTGGCGCGGCAGGACGACGGCGGCACGCGCGGCCATCTCTAGGCAGGGACCGTTTACTGGGTGCAGCAACGGGGGTAAACAGTAGGCATGACCAGGATCACGATCAGGATCAGGGGCGCGGCACCGCGCATTGCGGGGGTCTTGACCGTGGTGCTGGGTACTGATGAGCTCCCGCTCCGGGTGCGAGCCTGGGATGGCTCGGTTGCCGGCCCGGCCCGGCCGGGGCGCCGGAGCTGGTAGTCACCTTGAGGCAGGGCTCATCGACCGGGTGGAGATTCGGGTCCAGGACTACCGCGACGTGGAGGACGGCCCGTTCGATGCCGTCAGTTCCATCGGCATGTCGAAGCATGTGGGCAGCGCGGAGTTCGGCCGCTATGCCATCCGGCTGAGAAACCTGCTGCGACCCGGCGGCCGACTGCTCAACCACGCCACCTCCTGGAACGCCGGACGAACGCCCCCGGATCCCGATTCCTTCATTCCCCGCTACGTCTTTCCGGACGGGGAGATGCTGAGTCTGTCGGAGATGGTGGGAGCGCTCGAAACCGCCGGGCTGGAGGTGCTCGACGTCGAAGCGCTGCGCCTGCACTGCGCGCTGACCCTGCGTGCCTGGGTGCGGAACCTCGATGACCACTGGGATGAAGCGGTGCAGGCCGCTCCGCCCGGGACCTATCCGGCCGAATTGAACGGCACCATAGTCACTACGCCGGGCGTCCGGGCGTCCGCCGGAGGACCGAAAGGGCTCGGCGGCAAGCCATTCCCTTGTCGGCGGGAGCCATGTTCTCCTCAGCTCTTGCCCGGGAAGGCGGGATTCCATGCCGCTGCCCCGGGAGTTCCGGTCCTCGAGGGAGCACGAGGAGTGCGCTAACGATTGCGCGGCGCGTCGCTGCATATCCGAAAATTTTCATTTCGACCCTTAGCGAGATCTTGCGCTATCGATTGCGCAACAGTAGGTTCTGTACGGAACAACACAACGAAGACGATGGAGTCACGGTGACGATCAAAGAAGTGGCCAGGGCCGCCGGGGTATCGGTGACGACCGCCTCGCGGGCATTGTCCGGGCAAGGTCGGGTGAGTGAAAGCACCCGGTTGCGCACGCAGCAGGTTGCGGCCGAGCTTGGCTATGAGCCGAATGAGCTTGCACGTCAATTGCGTGGAGGGCCGTCATCGACCATTGCCCTGCTGGTTCCGGACATCACCAATCCCTTCTTCCCGGAACTCATCAAGGGCGCCCAGTCCGTCGCGGACAGGAACAACCACGTGCTGCTCCTGGGCCAGACGAACGATGACAAGCAAGCCACTTCCCTTCTCATCGGTCAGATGTCACGGCGCAATGTCGACGGGATCGGTATCGTCGGCGGTCATCTCCTGGATGAACAACTCATCGGGCAGCTTTCGGGATTGAAGATCGTGGTGATCGACCGCCTCAATGACGTGCCCGGGGCAGCGATCATCGGCAGCAACCAGAAACTCGGCGGGCGGCTCGCGACGGAGCACCTCATCGCCCTGGGGCACGAAAGGATCGCCTTCATCGGAGGGCCGCTGGACATCGATGTCGCAGCCCAACGCGCGCTCGGCTTTCTCGAGGCTATCGAGGATGCGGGACTGACGGTGGACGAACGCCTTATCGTCAACGTCGACTTCACCGAAGCAGGGGGGCGGCGAGCAATGACGTCATTGCTCGCGCGTCGCATGCCGTTCACCGCCGTTTTCGCAGCGAATGACCTGATGGCCATCGGAGCGATGCAGGCCCTCGATGCCGCAGGCCTGACCGTACCGGGAGATGTCAGTGTTGTAGGTTTCGACGACATTCATCTGGCCCAGTACGTGCGGCCCGGCCTCACCACCGTTCACCAGCAAATCCATGCCCTCGGGCAACGTGCGGCCGAGCTCCTGATCGAAGCAGACCCGGACAACCTCGCCGGCTCGCGGGAGGAACTCGACGTCGAGCTGATCGCTCGCGGAAGCACTGCGCGTCTCCGCAGGGCCGCGGTGCCCGATGAGGTCCGCGGCGCGCACGTCACGGTGCTCGGGAGCATCAACATCGATGAGGTCGCGGAGGTGGAGCAGCTGCCCAGGCCCGGAGAAACGGTCCTCGCCCGGCGCAGCTCGTCCCATCCCGGGGGCAAGGGCGCCAATCAAGCCGTCGCGCTCGCCCGTGCGGGGGTACCCACCCGGATGATCGGTGCCGTAGGCGTGGACACCGACGGCACCCACCTGATCGACGTACTTCTCGCTGAGGGAGTCAGCTGCACCGGCATCCACAGAAGCCCGAACGCCCAGACCGGGCGGGCGATCATCACGGTGAGCGACGACGGCGAAAACGTCATCACAGTCATCCCCGGGGCGAACTACGACCTCGATGATGAGCTGGTCGAGGAAGCTGTCGCGGCCCTCACCGCGGAGGATACGCTGCTGCTCCAGCTTGAGATCCCCCTGCCGACGGTTCTCGGCGCGGCACGAAAAGCCCGTAAGCGAGGTGCACGCGTAATCCTCAACGCCGCACCTGCCCGTCCGCTCGAGGGATTACTCGAATTCATCGACGTCCTCGTCGTCAACGAGGACGAATGCCTCGCCGTCGGCCGCTACCAAGGCGTGCTCGAGGCCGGTGACCCCGTTGCTACGGCCGAGGCGATTGCGCTGCAGCGGAACATCGCAGTGGTCGTCACCCTCGGAGCCGACGGTGCGGCTTTCTCTGCTGGAGGAAAAGCCGAGAGCATCCCGGCCCCCGTGGTGACGCCCGTGGATACCACCGGTGCGGGGGACACCTTCACCGGGTACCTCGTGGCGGCCCTGCATGAAGGAGCCGACCTCCGAAGCGCAGTGCGGCTCGCCGTCACCGGAGGTGCTCTTGCCGTCACGCGCAGGGGCGCGCGGGATGGAATTCCCACCCGCCGGCGGGTGGATACCCAGTCATTTCACAACGGATAGGACGACACAATATGCGTATTGCACTCGGAAATGACCATGCGGGTTTCCCGCTGAAGGATCACGTCAGGAAGACGCTCGAACGCCTCGGTCATGACGTGACCGACGTCGGAGCACCCGACACCACTCCGGTGGATTTTCCCGACATCTCACAGAATGTGGCGAACCTGGTTCTCAGCGGCGACGCCGATCGCGGAGTGCTCGTCTGCGGCACCGGTGTGGGTGCGAGCATCGCAGCCAACAAGGTTCCGGGAATCCGTGCGATGACAGCCCATGAGACCTATTCCGCACGACAGGGCGTCGAACACGACGACGTCAACATCCTCTGCATGGGTGCCTGGCTCATCGGCCCGGTCATCGCGGAACAGGTGATCGAGGAATACCTGGCGGCGGAGTTCAGCACGGATGCCGACTGCCGGCGTCGCGTCGACAAGATCCACCAGCTCGAACAGAAGTTCCACTCGGACTGACCAAGCCGCACCACTGATCACAAAGGAGTGACATGTCCCATCCCACCCAACCGGAAGTTGTCAGCAGCAATCTGCTGACCTACCCCGACCCCCCGGCGCAGTTACGAAAGCGGCTCACCCTCACCGCAGCACTGTCAGTACTCGGACCCGGTGCGATCGTGGCTTCAGCCAACATCGGCAGCGGCGAAATGGTCTTCGCTTCGCGGGGCGGCGCCCTGTTCGCCTACGCCCTGATCTGGGCTTTTATCGTGTCGGCGGTCGCGAAGGCGGCCCTGGCCTATTCGATGAACCGCTACGTCGTCGTCACCGGTGAACACCCGATGTCCCGCTGGACCACACTCTTCCGGGGACCCCGGGGATGGTTCACCCTGCTCATGGGAGTCGTCTCCATCGCGGCAATCCCCTCGTGGGTCGGCGGGCTCGCGATCGGTCTTGGAGATCTCATGGCCGATCTGACCTTCGGGGCGGGTGCCTGGTGGGCGACGGCGCTGATCGTCATCTCCGGGATACTGTCCTGGCTCGGCGGGTACAGCAAACTCGAGAAAGCCCAGACCATGATCGTGGGTTTCATGCTGATAGCGATCGGTGTGAGTGTCTTCGTGCTCCAGCCCGATTGGATTGCCGCGCTCGGCGGGGTGATTCCGAGCGTGCCTGAATACGGCGGCTGGGTGGTGGATGCCTACCCCGACATCGCAGAACGGTCAGTCTTCCTCGAGGTCGCTACCTACCTGGGTGCCGTCGGAGGCGGAACCTATGACTACATCGGCTATGCCGGCATGATGCGCGAAAAGAAGTGGGGCATGCTCGGTCACCCGGACCAGGCAGCCTTGTCCGACCGCCTGACGGGCTTACGCCGTGGCGAAATGCTCCCCCTCGCCACGGACACCGAGCAGGTCGAACGAGCAAAAGCATGGAGCAGGGCACCCTTGGGGGATACGCTCCTGTCATTCGCGGCGATAGCGATCTTCGCCATCATGTTCATGCTCAACGGCGCCTCGTTGTTGTTCGTCGAGCAACTCGTTCCAAGCGGCAATGACACGCTGACCTATCAGGCACAGTTCCTCACGGCTGTACACCCTACATTTGAATACCTCTACTACGTTGCGGTGTTCTTCGCCTTCTTCGGATCGCTCTATGCCTTCTGGGAGCTCTACTCCTATACCGCATTCGAGACCCTTGCCCCACTCTCCGCGAAGATCCGGCGCGGTGGACAGCGTATCGTCCGACCATGGATGTACGCCTACATCCTGGTCGCCAGCCTTGTCCTCGTCTGGACAGTGGGACAACTGGTCATCATCGTGACGCCGGCGTCCATCCTAGGCGGCCTGCTCACCTCAGGAATCTTCTGCCTCGCACTAGTCTGGACGGAGCACAAAGTCCTTCCCAAGCAGTTGAGACTCTCGACCCCGGGGCAGTGGTGGGTCATTTGCTCCGGGGTGCTCCTGACCGTTCTGGGAATCGTCTCGACCTGGGAGCTGATTTTCTCGTGAGCACTATGGACAACCGATGGGACCGAATCGAAGGGCGTACCCATGTCGCCGGGTAGTGCCATCGCCGCGGCCTGCTTCGCACTCATCTCCCTCTGGAGATTCACGGATGGTGAGTACCTCTGGGCCGCGGTTTTCGCGGCCCTGGCGCTGGCGAACCTGGCGTTCTCCTACCGAGGCGCCAATTCCCGCAGCAATCAGGGTAGTCCGCAACGGCAGGGGGGAGCTCTTGCCGTTGCGGAATCCGCGACTCGGCGCAACTGGCGGATCATCACCGGTGCCGGGCTTGCATTGAGCGTGGCGTCACTGTTCTGGTTCCCGCCGCTCGCACTGGTGATGTCGGGGTTGACCACGTACTCCGCACTTCAGCTCCGCAGGTACCGGGTGGCCGCCTGACCATGCAACTGCACGTGGGAATGGTCGGACTGGGGAACCTTGGAGCCGGCATGGCGCGCAGGCTCATCTCCACGGGACACGATGTTTCCGGATACGACGTCGCCCCGGACGCCGTAGCTGCACTCGGCAGTTACGGCGTCCGGGCTGCGGCCTCCGTGGCAGACCTGGCCGCAGAGGTGGATCTCCTATGTGTCGTGGTGAGCGATGCCCACCAGACCGAAGAGGTCCTCTTCGGTGCCGACGGAGTAGTTCGTGGGTTAGCCGGCCGACGTGGCCTCGTCCTACTCCACAGCACCATCGGTCCCGCCGCGGCACAGGATCTGGCGCACAGATGCAGCGAACACGGACTCACCTTCGTCGACGCACCCGTCAGTGGAGGAGCGGATGCCGCGGAGGCGGGGAGATTGGCCATCATGGTCGGTTGTGATGGCGCGATTCCCGGTCAGGCAATCCAGGTGTTCAACGCATTCGGAGGACCCGCCGATCGCCTGGGCCCGGTCGGGGCGGGCCAGGCTGTGAAGATAGCCAATCAGATGTTCACTTTCGCCGCCCAGGCAGCCCTCCTCGAAGCACTGTCCCTCACCTCGGCGCTGGGAGTCGAAAACCAGAGAACACTCGACGTATTCCAGCGGGGACTCGCCGATAGTTGGGTGGTGCGCAACTGGGGTTTCTTCGATTCACTCAGTGGGGAGTACGACCAGGCAGGCGTGCCGCCTGAAAACCGACCATGGAACAAGGACCTGAAGATCTCCCTGAATGTCTGCCGCAGCATGGATCTGGACATTCCTGTCACCAGGACTGTCGAATCCCTGATCGGCAGGGCGATCGACCGGCATGGAACCGAAGGTCGGTAGTGCCGGATTCTTCCAGTGCTACCCGATCGGAAACCTTCTCGAACCGAGGAAGTGGTTCCGGGGAAAGGGCAGCGGCTCAGGCCTTCCCCGAACCGGCCGCGGGAGTGAGATCCGACGTCGACGGCCCCTCGAGCACCTTGCCGTCCGCGGTGAAGCGGGACCCGTGGAGCGGGCAGTCCCAGGAGCGCTCGGCGTCGTTCCAGTTCACGATTCCCCTTAAATGCGGGCAGACCGCCGACATCCGGTGCTCCACGCCGCCGACCGTGCACACGGCCACCGGCCGGCCACCCTCGCGCACCACGATCCCCTCGCCCTCGGGCGGAGCGCTGGAGGAGGTTTTCGCCAGACCCCCGAGCCAGCCGGTGAGTGCCTCCAAGCCCACCTCCACGCCGGTCGACGCGGTGGCCAGCACGTCCGCCGGACTCACCCTCGTCTTGTAGAGCGTGTCGGCCCACGGCATGTTGCCGCCGAGGATTTCGCTGGACAGGGCGAGTGACGCCGCAACCGCGTTCGTCATGCCCCATTTGTTGTACCCCGTGGCGGCGTAGATGGACCCGCCGCTCGCCGGGACCTTGCCGACATAGGGAACGGCCGCGGCGGGCCGGTAGTCCTGGGCCGACCACGCGTAAGCCGGCCGTGCAGTCGGGAAGTGCTCCTGCGCCCAGCGTGTGAGGTCATCGACGAGCGCCTGCGTCTTCGACCGGTGACCCACCGGGTGGCCGTTGCCGCCGACGATCAGGTACTTCTTCCCGTCGACCAGTGCGGTGCGGAGGGAGCGGTCAGGCGCATCGACGGAGAGGTACATGTCCGAAGGAATGTCGTCCGAAACCGTAAGCGCGATGCAGTAGGACCGCAGGGGTTTCAGGACGGCGAAGTAGCCTCCACGGTCCAGCATCGGGAAGCCGCTGGCAAGGATCACGTTGCGGGCCTTCACCGGCCCTGCGCCGGTTTTCAGCTCGACGCCATCAGCGGTCGTCCTGGCCACCCCTGTCACCCGGACGCCCTCGATCAGCTTGCCGCCGTGGCGGCGGTACTCCGAAGCCAGCGCCGCGAGGACCTCCAGGGGGTGGAACTGGGCCTGATTCCTGAGGCGGAGCGTCCGCCGGACCGGAAAAGGCAGGGAAGCGGCCCTGCCCAGCTCAGTATCGAGGCCCGCCTCCAAACAGGCCTCGTGCTCCGAATCGAGCTTCTTCGCGCCGCTGTCCGTGGTCGCATAATTGACGGCGTCACGGCGGTCGTAGCCCACATCGTTGTCATCGCAGAACCGGGTCAGCCAGGCCTGGCCCTCCAGGTTGGCCGTGACGTAGGCGCGCGCGAGGTCGGCGTCGTGGTGCTGGATGATTTTCGAGATGCTCGTCCCCTGCAGGAGGGAGAGCTTCGCGGTGGTGTTACCCGTGGTGACCGCGCCCGCCGTGCGTGCCTCGAGGACCGCGACCTTATGCCCGGCGCGTGCGAGCAGGAGGGCGGTGGTGAGGCCGGTCAGCCCTGCGCCCACCACCACGGAATCATAGGAGGCGTTCGGGAGGAACGGATCGGCAGGTATTTCCGGAGCAGTGTCGAGCCACAGCGACTTCACGCGGGTTCCCTTCCGTAGGTGACCTAGCCCACCACTGAGCATGCCTGCAGTCAAGCGGCGCCGGAAGTCGCACCCCCTCCCGCTGATTAAGCACTTATGGCGGCTATTCGCGCGGGAAAGCCGCCATAAGTGCTTAATCAGCGGGGGGCGGGGCGCCCGCCTATAGTCGGAGGATGGAACAACGACACTTGGGCAAGACCGGGCGACCCGTTTCGGTCATCGGACTCGGTACCTGGCAACTCGGCGCCGACTGGGGAGAGGTGGAGGAGAAGGACGCGCTCGCGGTCCTGGAGGCCGCCGCCGACGCCGGCGTCACGTTCTTCGACACGGCCGACGTCTACGGCGACGGCCGCAGCGAGGCGACTATCGGGTCTTTCCTCAAGGCCAATCCCGGGCACGGCATTATGGTGGCCACGAAAATGGGTCGGCGCGTAAACCAGGTGCCGGAGAACTACAGCCTGTCCAACTTCCGGCAGTGGGCCGACCGCTCCCGTACCAACCTCGGCGTCGACACGCTCGACCTCGTCCAGCTGCACTGCCCGCCCACCGCCGTCTACAGCGCCGACGAGGTGTATGACGCGCTCGATACGCTGGTCAGCGAGGGCGTTCTGAAGAACTACGGCGTGAGTGTCGAGCGGACCGACGAAGCCCTCACGGCGATCGCGCGTGGCAACACGGCCAGCGTCCAGATCATCCTCAATGCGTTCCGCCTCAAGCCGCTCGACGAGGTCCTGCCCGCGGCGAAGGCGGCCGACGTCGGTATCATCGCCCGCGTGCCGCTCGCGTCCGGGCTCCTCTCCGGCAAATACACGAAGGACACCGTCTTCGCCGACAATGATCACCGGAACTTCAACCGCGACGGCGCGGCCTTCGACGTCGGGGAGACCTTCGCCGGCGTCGATTTCGAAACCGGTCTGGCCGCGGCGCAGGAGTTTTCCGGCCTCGTGCCCGACGGCGTGACCACCGCCCAGGCGGCCCTGGCCTGGATCGCGGCCCAGGACGGCGTCAGCACCGTCATCCCCGGCGCCCGCAACACTGAACAGGCCCGAGCGAACGCGGCAGCCGCGAATTCCCTCGAGCTCGGCGCAGAGCTGCATCCGGCCGTCGTGGGCATCTACGACCGCCACTTCCGGGGTGCCGTCCACTCGAAGTGGTAGGCGGAGCGGGTACACGGAACCGGGGTGTTTTTTGCCCGTACCCTCCGCTATCGTTGGGCCTACCCACGTCAGGCGGCGTTAGAGGACGTCTGTCATCGTTCGATCATCCGATGAAGGAATCAACATGACTGAGAACACCTCCAGCACTGGTGCCCCGGGCCGGGACCACACCATTCGGGATTGGGCGGATCTCGCCGAGGAGATGTGGACCTACCTGACGGGTAAGGGTGCCGCCATCAACTACAACTTCGTGGACATGACGGTCGAGGTGCCGCGCGACATCGGCCCGGACGCCCCGCGGGCCACCTGGAAGTTCAACGGGACGTTGCGCATCACCACGAGCGATGACGACGCCCGCGGTTCCGACACCTTCCGCAGCTGACATCGGAATCGACATGGAATCTTCCCTCCATCTCGAGATCGACCTCGCGTTCACACTGGTCGAACCTCCCGAGGGCGACGACGCAGCGGAGCAGCTGAACGGGACCGTCACGGCAGCCGGAACAACGGTCGACATCTTCGTCGATAACCCGGGTGCGTTCAGCGGCAGCAGCCTCCCGGGCCTGGCGACCGTCCGTGCCCTGGCGAAAGCACTGGCGGGTCAGGGGCTCGCGGTCTCCGTTTCGGGACCACGGGGGCACCTGGTGAGTGTGGGCGCCGTGAAGAGCCCTCTGGCACAGCGTCTTCTGACCCGCTCGCCGCACATCCGGCTCGGATCGCCGTCGACGCTTGCACCTTTGCTCCACCTCGGCCGCCGCGCGCTGGACAAGGGCGACACGAAGGTGGGACTGCCGCCGTCGACGCCGTTTCCCCTGGTGCCCACGATCAACCGCCGGATCCGACGCACCATCACCACCACCCACTATGCGCGGGGAAGCGGCCGGCCGCGGTTGATCTTCGTCAAGGATTCAGAGACGTGGGAGGGCCAGATACCGCGGGAATTCGAGTTGCCGGAGGACCGCGCCACCATCGGTAGCGCGGCGACGAGCTCGCTCCGGCTGCAAGGGCTGCAGGATCTCCACGCGGAGGTAGTCCATACCGACGACGACGAGTACGTGCTCGTCCCCCACGGCCCTGTCAGCGGAAGCGTGAACGCGACCGGCAACTCCATCCTCCGAACCGGAGCAAGGGTGCAACTCGGCCCCTGGTGCCTCGCCTTCTTCCGTGAAGAGTACGCAGATCACGGCAGGCCGTTCGGCGGCAGGAGCGGCGGGGAGCTCGCCTACCAGCGTCCACAGCGGAATCCACGCACCGGGGTCACCGAGCAGGACGGTTCCGCGGGCATCGGTGACTTCCGGCGTCCGCCCCGCTGACACGAGGAAACCTGCCGAACGTGACTGACAGCATTGAGTTGCTGCTCGATCCTGCAGCTCACGAGGCTGTGCTCGAGGACTGGCGGGCGCTCGAGGATCTGGATCTTCCCAACCAGTCCCGGCACGCCTCCTCGAGCAACAGCCCCCACCTCACCCTGATGGCAGCGGCGAGGATAGACGCCGGGTACGACGCCGGCCTTGCCGCTGTCCTGGGCGATTTGCCGTATGCGCTGGCCACTGCCGGGCTGCTCGTCTTTCCGACGAAACACAGGTATGTCCTCGCACGGCAAGTGGTGCCCTCCCCGGAAATGATCCGGCTTCACCAGCGGGTCTGGTCAGTCCTTGCCGCTGTCGACCGCCCCGCACCCAACACCGCCCCGGGGCGATGGACGCCCCACATCACCCTCGCGAGGGGTTTGAGCGCCGAACAACTGGGCCAGGCCGCCGCCGTCGTCGCCCGCCGGGAGCTTCCTCCCCTGAACGCTGTGGCCGCGCGCCGCTGGGACAGCGTAGGGAAGGTGGTCGTGCCCCTGGCGCCGTGACGAGCGCCGGGCTGTCGCCGGAACCTAGCCCAGGTGATCCACGAGCTGCTCGGCGATGCCGGTGTAGCTCGACGGCGTCAGGTCCAGGAGGCGCTGCTCGGCAGCCCTGCTGAGGCCCAGCCCGCTGACGAAGTCACGCATGCGGGCTGCGTCGACGCGCTGTCCCCGGGTGAGCTCCTTGAGCCGCTCGTACGGATCAGCCAAACCCGGAACGCCGGCGATGGCTTCGGCACGCATGACCATCTGGACGGCCTCGCCCAGCACCTCCCAGTTCGCGTCGAGATCGGCAGCGAGTGCGTCCGGGGCAACATCGAGGCGTCCCAGACCCTTCACCACGTTGGAAATCGCGAGCAGGGAGTGACCGAATGCCACGCCGATGTTGCGCTGGCTCGACGAGTCCGTCAGGTCCCGCTGCCACCGTGAGGTGACGAGGGTCGAACCCAACACATCCAGCAGTGACGACGACATCTCGAGGTTCGCCTCGGCGTTCTCGAACCGGATGGGGTTCACCTTGTGCGGCATGGTGGAGGATCCCGTGGCCCCGGCTACGGGAACCTGGGCGAAGTATCCGATGGAGATGTAGCTCCACACATCGGTGCAGAAGTTGTGGAGGATTCGGTTGAACCGCGCCAGATCCGCGTACAGCTCCGCCTGCCAGTCGTGGGATTCGATCTGCGTGGTGAGCGGGTTCCAGGTGAGCCCCAGCCCTTCGACGAAGGAACGTGCAACCTGTTGCCAGTCCGCCGCAGGTACCGAGGCATAGTGTGCGGCGTAGGTTCCGGTGGCTCCATTGATCTTGCCCAGGTAGTCCGTCCGCTCGATCCGCTTCAGCTGGCGGGACAAGCGGTGCGCAACCACTGCCATCTCCTTACCGAGCGTCGTGGGGGTTGCGGGCTGGCCGTGCGTCCTTGAAAGCATCGCCGTGGCGCTCGAACTCCGCGCAAGTTCTCCGATGCGCTCCACGAGGTCCTTCGCCGCGGGCAGCCAAATGCGTTCCACCGCTCCCTTGACGCCAAGGGCATAGGAGAGGTTATTGATGTCCTCCGAGGTGCAGCCGAAGTGCACGAGGGGCTTGAGGTGCTCGATCCCGATGCCGGAGAGCCGTCGACCGATGAAGTATTCAACGGCCTTGACGTCGTGCACTGTCACCTTCTCTATCTCGGCGAGTTCGGTGACGGACGCCGTGTCGAAGGAGAGCACGATGTCCCGCAGGAAATCCTCCTGCGACGGCTCGAGTGGTCCCGCTCCCGGGAGGACGGCATGGCGCGTGAGGTGGATCAGCCATTCAACCTCCACATGGACCCGGTCCCGGTTCAGGGCAGCCTCGGAAAGGTAGTCGACGAGGGGCGCCACGGCCTCCCGGTACCGGCCGTCAAGAGGCCCCAGCGAGAGCGAGGGTGCTTCCCCCTGGAACGTGGACGCGAGTTCTACCCGGGGGAGTACGGAATCAGCCATGCGCCAATTCTTTCATGCCGCCCTGCGCGCCGCTGTCCACATAGCCCGGTCCCCTCCCGATGTCCCGCTTCCCTCCGAGTAGCGTGAAGCCCCGGCTGTCCACGAATTCCGGCATCCGACAGAGGAGGGGTGGTGTGGCTATGACGTTGGGAATCTACGACGGCGACGCCTCTGGGCCGTGGGCGGCAGCGAGTTCTGCCGCCTCTGCCGCCGGAAGCAGGCTGCGTGAGCAGGCGGCGCAGCTCGAGGAGATCCGGCAACAGGCACTTTCCGTCTGCAGGCTGAGCTGGGAGTCTCCCGCTGGCCGCCGGTTCGTCGCTTACCTCGAGGACCGCACAGCGGACGTCACCGTAACCGTCACTCTCCTGTCCACGGCTGCGCGGCTCGCCGAAGCACATGCTGACGCACTGCGCCGGGTGGAAGCCGAAGCCGTGGGAGCCGGGATGGGACAGTGAGTCTCCGGGGTGATGAACACGACTTTCCGTTGCGGCCAGGCTCCGCCATCGAGCCGTACCTCGCAGCACGCGGCGGAGTGGGAGGAATCAGCTTCCAGTGGGAGGAGCTTGAGCAGGCATCGGCCCGGCTCGAGAGTCTCGCCGAGGAATCACGCCAGGTGGCAGCAGCCCTGGTCTATGTGGAACTGGACTTGGGTCAGGACATCCCCGGTGCCCTGACCCGGCAGGGTGGAGCGGGCGCAGAACTGATCGAATCCCGAAGGATTGCCTGCAGTGCTGTCCGGGAAGCCGCGCGTGCCCTGCTGGTGAATGAAGACGACCTCTCGGACACGGCCCGCCGCATCACTGCCAGCCGCCTGGCCTACCTTGCGGCTGACTCCGTGACGCGGAGCGTCATCGCCAGGACGGCAGAGCGTACTGAGGAGGCAGCGCGGGTGGTGGCAGCAGGCGCCATCGCTTCGGGAGTCCTGACCCCAGGTCCGGTGCGGATCACGCCCCTGCAGGTGGCAGGCATGCCGGTGCCGTTTCCGGGGACCGTGGAATCCCTCGTCGGCAGGATCAAGGCGGTGGAGGAACGCGGGCCCGGAACGTTCGAGGTACTCCGGACAGCGGGACTCAACGGCCCGGTGTATCTGGTGGTCCTGCCGGGAACCCAGGGCACGGCACCGGACGCGGGCAACCCATTCGACACGGCCGGAAACGCCGAGGCCGTGGTGCAGGACAGCTCCCATGTGGTGCCCGCCGTTGCCCGCGCCCTGCAGGAATCGGGTGCGCAGCCCGGCGATCGGCTGATGATCACGGGCTATAGCCAGGGTGGGCTCCATGCGATGAACCTGGCGGCGGATTCCGGGTTGGCGGCGAGGTACGACGTCGAACTCGTTGTCACCGTCGGTTCACCAACGGGTTGGGAGCGCTCCGCGGAGACCGAGTACCTGCATCTTGAACATGCCGACGACGCCGTGCCGCGCGTCGACGCCGCGCCCAATCCTGACGAGCTGCACCGGGTGACGGTGAGCCTCGACAACCCCGTGCCCGTGCTGGCCGAGGGGCCCGACGGCATGGTGGAAGGCAAGGGCCTCGGACCGGCGCACAAGCTCGCCAACTACGCCGAGGGAGCGCGGCTCGTGGACGCAAGCGCGCTGCCCTCCCTCGTTCCCGCGACCTCATTGCTTGCCGCAGCCGGCGTCTCAGGGATGGCTTCGAGCTCCATGTACACCGCGATGCGGGTCCCGGAAATTCCCACCGGCCAGGCGTCCCGGGCGCAGCAGGATAAGCGGAGGGGCCGGCGTCGGGCGGGTTAGTCTCCCGACCGCGTTCCAGCGGAGAGGGCCAGGGACACCACGCTGATGATCAACGAACCGAGAATCGCAGTCCAGAAGAACGAATCAACGGACAGCCGAACTGGAGTGAACGAGGTGAACCAGGACGTCAGCAGCAGCATCCCCGCATTGATGACGATCGTGAAAAGCCCGAGGGTGAGGATCGTGAGCGGCAGGGACAGGAGTTTCACGATCGGCCTGACCAATGCATTGACCAGGCTGAAGAGCAGGCCCACGAAACCGAAGGCAAGGACCACGCTGATGGCGCCCGCAGCGGCGGGTTCAACGGCGCTGCCTGCAACCTCGGCGACAACCCGCCCCACGGAGGGCTCGGGAAGGACTTCCATGCCGGGAAGGAGGGACACGGCGGCCCACAGGGCCACCGCGTTGGACACGATGCGCAGGATCCACTTCACCATGGGACCATGCTGTCACGCCAGGCTGGAAGCACCCCGGCATTAGGCTGGGTTCATGACGTCAATCGAGAATTCCGCCGGATTCGCCGGAACGGCGGCCCCCGGTATCCAACCCCGCAGGGCCCTAGGGAAACTGCCACGTTACGCGGCCGGCAAGCCCCCCGTGGTTGTCGAGGGCATGCAGAGCTTCAAGCTGTCATCCAATGAGAATGCGCTGCCGCCCCTTCCCTCCGTGCTCGAGGCGATCCGGGCCCAGACCGCGGTGAACCGTTATCCGGATCCGATGACCACTCTGCTGCGGGCGGAGCTTTCCGGCTTCCTCGGTGTCCCTGCCGCAGACATAGTCACCGGGGCAGGCAGTCTGGGTGCGCTGAACCAGATCCTTGCTGCGTTCGCCGGCCAGAACGACTTCGAAGCCCCGGACGAGGTGATTTACGCCTGGCGTTCCTTCGAGGCGTATCCCATCTGTGTGGGGCTGGCCGGTGCAACCGGCATCCAGGTTCCGGTCCGGCCGGATGGAACCCACGACCTCGAGGCGATGGCCGCCGCCGTGACCGAGCGCACCAGGGTGATCCTGCTGTGTACGCCGAACAACCCGACGGGTCCGGGGCTGTCGCGCAACGAGGTGGAGGGGTTCCTGGAAGCAGTCCCCTCCTCCGTCGTGGTGGTCATCGATGAGGCGTACCAGGAGTTCGTGCGGCGTTCCGACGCCGTGGACGGCATCGAGATGTACCGGGAACACGAGAACGTCATTGTGCTGCGCACCTTTTCGAAGGCCCACGGATTGGCCGGCCTCCGAGTGGGCTATTCGGTGGCACAGCCGTTGCTCACCGATTCCCTCCGCGTCAGTGCGGTTCCGTTCGCCGTGTCACAGGTCGGCGAACATGCGGCAGTCGCGTCCCTCCGGCACTACGACGAAGTGGCTGAACGGGTGCAGGGCATCGTCGATGAGCGAACCCGCGTGGTCGAAGGCTTGCGTGCACTGGGGTGGCAGGTCCCGGAGGCTGAGGGGAACTTTGTGTGGCTGGCACTGAAGGACCTTTCCCAGGACTTCGCGGAACGGGCCGGTCAACAGGGATTGTCGGTGCGCGCTTTCGGCACGGAAGGCATCCGGGTGAGCATCGGGGAACCCGAGGCCAACACCCGGTTCCTGGAATTGTGCGGAGGATACCCGCATTCTCCGGGGCTCTGCTGACACGTCTTAAATAGGTCTCTTTCCCGCCACTGGCTAGGCTGAAGCTGTAGGCCTGCGAAGATATGTGTTCCGGTGCATGACCCGGGAGAAGTATTCCACCGGCTGCATAATCACTTTAGATGAAGTCCTGGAAGGAGTGCCATGAGCGGCAGCCGCCTGCCTGCAGCCGAGTTCGAGTCGGAAGAGATGGTGCGTGCACTGCACGGGCCTGCTACCGCACCTGAACCCGACATGGTGCAGTTCCTCGATGCCGAGGGCATGCTCGCCTACGACGCCGATTACCGCGGCTTTCCGGTAGCATCCGGCGCCGACCAGCTGAAGGCCCTGTACCGGGATATGTACCTGATTCGACGGTTCGACCAGGAAGCGACAGCCCTCCAGCGGCAGGGCGAGCTTGCCCTGTGGGTGCCACTCACCGGCCAGGAAGCAGCCCAGATCGGCTCAGGGCGGGCGCTCAAGCCCCAGGACTACGCCTTCCCCACCTACCGGGAGCATGGAGTGGCGCTGACCCGCGGCGTCGCGCTCTCGGACGTCCTTCGTCTCTTCCGCGGTGTCACCAACGGAGGGTGGGACCCCAGGGAGCGGAACTTCCATCTGTACACGCTCGTCCTCGCGGCGCAGGCGCTTCACGCCGTCGGATATGCCATGGGCATCCAGCGGGACCAGCTGGCCGATCCTGCTCTGCCCCCGGCGGTGTCGGTGGCCTATTTCGGTGACGGCGCCAGCTCGGAGGGGGACATCCACGAGGCAATGGTTTTCGCGGCGTCCTTCAACGCGCCCGTCGTGTTCTTCTGCCAGAACAACCAGTGGGCCATCTCGGTGCCCTCCACGGTGCAGACCCGAGTGCCCCTTGCCAGGAGGGCCGAGGGCTACGGCTTCCCTGGAGTCCGGGTCGACGGCAACGACGTCGTCGCGGTGGAAGCCGTGACGCAGTGGGCGCTGGAGCATGCGCGGTCGGGCCAGGGACCCGTCCTGATCGAAGCCTTCACCTACCGCATGAGTGCCCACACCACGGCCGATGACCCGACGAAGTACCGCCTGGCGGGCGACGACGCCGACTGGCATCCGAAGGATCCCCTGGCCCGCCTCGAGAAGCACCTGCGCAGCAGCGGCAAGGCCGACGACGCATTCTTCGAGCAATTGATCACCGAGTCGAAGTCCATGGCCGTCGAGCTACGCCGGGACGTGCAGGCCATGGAGGCACCGGGCATGGAGGAGCGGTTCAATACCGTGTACGCCGAGCCTCATCCGCTGGTGCAGGAGGAACTGCAGGTCTGGCGCGACTACGAGGCCGGTTTCGCCGTGGACGGGGAGACCAGGTAATGGCCGTTCTGACCATAGCGAAGGCCATCAATGAGGGGCTGAGGGCAGCCCTGGCCGGCAATCCCAAAACCCTGCTCATCGGTGAGGACATCGGGGAACTCGGCGGCGTCTACCGCGTCACCGACGGGCTGAAGCGCGAGTTCGGCGAGAGCCGCGTGGTCGATTCGCCGCTCGCGGAGTCGGGCATCATCGGCACGGCGATCGGAATGGCGCTTCGTGGGTACCGGCCGGTGTGCGAGATCCAGTTCGACGGCTTCGTGTTTCCCGGCTTCAACCAGATCACCACGCAGCTGGCGAAGCTTCACACCCGCAGTGACGGCATGCTCAGCGCGCCGGTGGTCATCCGCATCCCCTACGGTGGGGGAATCGGAAGCGTCGAGCATCATTCGGAATCACCGGAGGCCCTGTTCGCCCACACCGCGGGCCTGAGGATCATCACGCCGTCCAACCCGCAGGACGCTTACTGGATGATCCAGCAGGCAATCGACTGCGCCGACCCGGTGATCGTCTTCGAACCGAAACGGCGGTACTGGCTGAAGGGTGAAGTCGATATGACGGCGCCGTCGGGTGACCCGTTCACCGCGCACCTCCTGACGCACGGTAGCGACGCAACGATCGTCGCCTACGGGCCCCTGGTTCCGGTGGCGCTTGCGGCGGCGAAGGTTGCCGAGCAGGACGGCCGCAGCGTCGAGGTCATCGACCTGCGTTCGATCTCGCCGATCGATTTCGACACGGTGACGGAGTCGGTCGAGCGTACGGGACGCCTGGTGATCGCGCATGAAGCACCGACCTTCGCCGGAATCGGCGGGGAGATCGCGGCACGGATCTCCGAACGCGCATTCCTGTCGCTTGAAGCGCCGGTGATCCGGGTCGGCGGGTTCCACATGCCCTACCCGATTGCAAAAGTGGAGGACCAGTATCTCCCGGACATCGACCGCATCCTCGAGGCCCTCGACCGGTCCTTCGCCTACTAAGGAATCCGATGACACCCCACACCTTTCGCCTACCCGACGTCGGAGAAGGCCTCACGGAGGCCGAGATCGTGCAGTGGAAGGTGCAGCCGGGCGACACCGTCGCGGTGAACGACATCATCGTCGAGATCGAGACGGCGAAATCCCTCGTCGAACTGCCATCGCCGTTCGCGGGGGTGGTGTCGGCATTGCTGGTCGACGAGGGTGAAACGGTCGAGGTCGGCACGCCGATCTTCGCGGTGGGGAACACCTCGGACGAAAAGCCGGAGCCGGAGCCGGAGCCGGAGCCGGAGCGGGGTTCAGGGCCGGACTCGGAGGCTGGAACGTTGATACCCGCGCCGGAGATGCCGGGTGAGTTCTCCACGCCGCCGTCGGCGACCGGTGGGAGCGCCGGCCGTGGGGATGGCCCTACCGGCTCGGAACAAGCCGTTCCCGGGCCGCTGGTGGGCGCCGGACCGAAGGCCGACGCCGCACGGCGCCGCCCGCGCAAACCCGTGGCTCCACCCGCCTCACCCCAGGAACCGCCAGCCGTTCCGCGACCCGACCCCACCCACCAGCTCGTCAACCGGGCGCTGGCCAAGCCCCCGGTCCGCAAGGCTGCCCGCGACCTCGGCATCAACCTCGCGGATGTTCCGGCGACCGGCATGTCGGGCGAGGTCACGAAGCAGGACCTCATGAGTTACCAGTCCCAGCGCGACGCCGAGCAGGACGGCGCCGACACCTTCTGGGACGGCAGGAAGAAGTTCGGCGCGGACAGGATTGAACGCGTGCCGGTCAAGGGCGTCCGGAAGGCCACCGCGAAGGCCATGGTCCACAGCGCCTTTTCCGCTCCGCACGTCAGCATCTTCGTTGATGTCGACGCATCGAGGACCATGGAGTTCGTGAAGCGGCTCAAGGTATCGCGTGATTTCGAGGGGATCAAGGTGTCCCCGCTCCTCATCCTGGCGAAGGCGGTCATCTGGGCTGCGGCCCGGAACCCGTCGGTCAATGCCACGTGGACCGACGACGAGATCCTCGTAAAACACTTCCTGAACCTGGGCATCGCCGCCGCCACCCCGCGTGGACTCATGGTGCCCAACATCAAGGATGCCCAGGACCTCTCGCTCAAGGAACTCGCCCTGGCGCTGAATGAACTCGCGACAACGGCCCGCGCCGGCCGCACCCAGCCCGCACAGATGCAGGGCGGAACCCTGACCATAACCAACATCGGTGCCCTCGGCATCGATACCGGGACGCCGATCATCAATCCGGGCGAGGTGGCAATCGTGGCGTTCGGCACCATCAAGCAGAAACCCTGGGTGCTCGACGGCGAGGTGATCCCACGCTGGATCACCACCCTCGGCGGCTCATTCGATCATCGTGTGGTGGACGGGGACCTCAGCGCCCGCTTCATGGCCGACGTCGCGTCCATCCTCGAGGAACCGGCCCTGCTCCTCGACTAGGGGAAGCGAACCGGCTGAGTGAAGCAGCCCGACTGAGGAGTGCGTCCTGGGCGCCGCTCAAACTTCGACGTCGGCGATTGCCTGGCGCAGGATCGGAGCGAGGCGCGTCACGCCCTTGACGATGTCTTCCGGCGACACAGCGCTGAAGGCGAGCCGCAGCTTGTTGGAGGGTTCATCGGAGGGACTGAAAGCGGCCCCGGGGATGAAGACCACGCCGGCGTCGATCGCCTGGTAGAGCAGGGGATAGGTGTCGATGCCTTCGGGCAACGTCACCCAGACGAAGAACCCGCCGTCGGGGGTTGTCCAGTGCACATTGTCGGGCAGCTGCTCGGCGAGTGCACCGAGCATCGCAACGCAGCGTTCCTGGTAAAGGCTGCGCATATTTTCGAGATGGCCCAGCCAGTCGTAGTCCCGCAAGTATGCCGTCACGAGCATCTGGGTCAGGGGCGAGGGGCACAGCACCACTGCTTCGCACGCCAGGTAGAAACGCCGGTACAGGTGCCGTGGAACCAGCGCCCATCCCAGCCGAACACCGGGCGCGAAGATCTTCGAGAACGATCCGAGGTAGATGACGTCGTCGGGGTTGTCCGCCCTCATCGGGGCGAGGGGCTGGCCGTCGAACCGGAGCATGCCGTACGGATTATCCTCGAGCACGAGGATGTTGTGCTCCCGGCACAGGTCGACGACGCGCTGGCGGCGGTCAGCGGCAAGCGTGATGCCGCTCGGGTTGTTGAAACTGGGAATCGTGTAGAGCAGCTTGACCGACCGGCCCTGCTCCTTGAGGGCGAGGATGGTGCGCTCGAGCTCATCCGGCATGAGGCCCTCGGAGTCCATCGGGATGGTGACGACCTCCACCTCGTAGGCCTCGAAGGTGTTCAGCGCACCCACATAGGTGGGATCCTCACACAGGATGACATCACCCGGATTGCAGAAGACTTTCGCTGCCACGTCCTGCGCCGACTGGGAGCCGGTGGTGACCACGATGTCCGCCGGATCCGCCCCGAGAATGCCTTCGGCCGCCATCACGTCGCAGATGAGGCTGCGCAGTTCGTGCATGCCCTGGCCGCCGCCGTACTGGAGGGCTTCCAGACCGTGCTCGGCGATGATTCTCTGCGCGGTACGGCCGAGATCCTCCATCGGAAGCGACTTGAGGTAGGGGCTGCCGCCCGCAAGGGACACCAGGCCGGGCCGGATGGAGATATCGAAAACATCCCGAACGGCCGACTGCTTGATGTTCGCGGCGCGCTTCGAGAAGAGCGCGTCATGGCGGGCTCCGTAGTCGAGCGCCCGCTCAAGGGCGGCTTCGGTCTCGGCGGGCAAGAGGTCCTCGGTTATGTTGTCGAAAGTCACACGCCGAGTCTAGCGGAGGTTGACTGATAGGCAACAGTTGTTGCTGAAAGCTAGCCAAAAGACCATGCCGGCCTATACCCAGCCTGCATCGCGTGCCTTGATTCCCGCCTGGAAGCGACTTTCAGCAGAGAGGGTTTCAAGCATCCAGGCTATGTGGCGGCGGCAGGTACGCACGCTGATATCGAGCCGGCGTGCGATGGATTCATCGGACAATCCCGAAGCGAGCCCCTGCAGGATGCTGTGCTGCATGCTGCTGAGCGGGGAGCGGTTCGTCGTCGGGCTGAGGAAAGGCTCGCTCAGCTCCCAGGCGACCTCGAAGAGCTGGGTAAAGATGTTGATGAGGCTATGGTCACGGATGACGAGCGCCGCCTTGTCCTCACGCGTCGACTGCCGGCCTACCAGTGCGAGTTTTTCGTCGAAGATCAGGATGCGCAGGGGAATGAAGGGCAGGGCGCCGAATTCCCCTCCACCCTGCTGGATCGCGGCAACGGCTTTCCGGGTGGGAACGTGGTCCCGTGTGCTGACATCGTAGAGCGTCCTGCGCCGGACGCCCCGCTCAAGAAGGTCGAGGTCCTTGCGCACACTTTCCTCGTGCACGTCAGCGGTCGACCCCTGGCCGGGCTGGGCGATGTATACCTTGTCGGCGACATCCCGCCCATAATCGATCAGGACACGGTGAATGAGGTGCGGATCCTCGAGGACCTCGACCGAGGTGCTCGATACCAGATGCTTGCGGGCCTCGAGGAAGGTCGGCACAAGGCTCGACAGTTCGCGCCGCTGGGCGCTGATCCGCGTTTTCAGGTTCTGTACCGCGCGCTCGTCCGCGTCCACCAGATCGGCGAGTGCGACGTCGGGGGAGACTGCCACGAAAGCCTCACCTCCGGAAGCCTGGGTGCTCACAAGCTTCCGGTCCGTCAGTTCCTGAAGTGCACGTTCGACGTCGCGCATGGTCAGCCCGAGGGCTTCCGACGCCGTCACCCGGCTCCAGCCGGGGTTGCCGACAGCATAGCGGTAGAGCTCCAAAGACATGGCGTCCATCCGGGGGTTCTCCTGTTGCCGTCAAGCCGCTGACGACCGTGCTTCGGTCCGCGGGAACTGGCCGTACCGGTGCAGGGTAGCTGGGGTTGATTCCGGTTTCCGGCTGAAAAACATGACATGTCCAGTTAATGACATAAATGAGGCAATGGCAATCGTCAACCCACGCACAGGGGTCAGCCCCCGGGAAGCCGCGGCTTTCGGCACGTTCGCCCTGATTCTCTTCCGTTGCCGCTTTCAGTCGGCGTCCGGTTCAGGCCATGTCCTGAACATGGCGCCTCTCCGGCTGGACACCGCTCCCCGGCTACGGACATCCTTGGGACACCGGACCGCGAAAGGACACGTCATGAACAAGCTTATCGGTGCAGCAGCCGGACTCCTCATTCTGGTTGGCACGGTAGGTTCCGGGGCCCCTGCCCTCCTTGCCGACGGCTCGGAGCGGTATTCCGGATCGGTTTCGGCGAGCAGCTGGGACTGGCCCAAGTAGAACGAAGAGCTCCCGGCTGGAAAGCCGATGGTTCTTCCCCCCAATCCCGCCCCAGCGGGGTAACCACTAACCCTGAAGAAGAGGGCCATGAGTCAGCTGACAGCGGTTCGAACCGCCTCACGAACCGTTGCAGGCACTCAATGGTGGCACCTCACGCTTCTCCCGGGTGGCTTCGATGTAGCGGACGGCATCGTTGGAGCGCTGGTTACCCCTCTGGTGGCGCAGGCCCGTGCTCTTGGAGCGAAACGCTGGTACTTCACGCGGACAGAAGATCCGGGCACCGGGCGTACCGCTCAGGTGCACCTGCACATCGAGGCCCACCCACGGGTTCTTGAGCGCCTCAAGACCCTGCAGCGTTCACTGCAGGAACGGACCACCATGGTCTTCCCGCAACTCCTGGTACAGCAGCACTATTCAGGTTCGGTGCGCGATGGATTCCTCCCGAGGCTCGGTCACCCCGACGCGCACTCCGAAGCCAACCTCGTCAAGTACGGCGGTGTCGAGGGCCTTGACCTCGCTGAGGAAGTGTTCGAGCTGAGCTCCGAGCTTTCACTGTGGGCCGGCCAGCGTTTTCCCAAAATGCAGAGCCGCTCAGCACTCGGCGCGCTGATCCTCTTCGACTCGGCGCACAGCATGATGCGCGGTCCACATTCAGCCAGCCGGCCCGATCGCCGCAGGCTCACCTGGGACCTCTACTGGGATGCCCACCTTCGTACCTGTACTGCCGAGGTGGGCCCGCGCGCCGCCGCCGTGGGCGAAGCGATGACTCTGCAGGTGGCGGCGAAAACCACCGGCTTCCACGCAAGAATGGCTGCGACGGCGGCCGAGTCGGAAGTCCGGAACTGGCGACGCCGGTGGTTCCGCGCACTCGATAGCTACCTGTACCGGGCGAACAAGGTCCACGTGGGCAGAAGCGCACAGCATCTCACCGTGCATCACGCCCATATGACGATCAATCGCCTGGGTTTCATACCTCGTGAGGAAGCGGCCCTGGGTCTTTTTGCAAGGACCTGGCAGCAGGAACCCGCCAAAGCAGGAGCCCGCAGTGGCGTGTAGGTCCGTGCTCCTCGTCCGGCCGATCAAAGCAGGAGCATCGTGAACACACCATCCGACAGCGGTCTATCCGCAGCCCTTGATTGCTCAGCTGACGTGTTCGAGGAAGTGCAGGATGGGGCTCCTCCCGGCCTGCGGGATGAATTCTGGGATACCGGCACGGCGCGCAGCTATCTTCGGGATGCCGCCTGGGCGGGGAGCCAATGGCGCTGAGCCCAGCGTCATTGGCCAATTGCCCCTAGGCTGCAGGAGCAGCAACTGCAGTAGCACCAGCGAGTGCCGAGAGCACGCCGGTCACCATGCCCGCCACCTCGGCGTCGTCCTTGGGGTGGACCTCCGCGAACCGTGTGATCGAGCTGCCGATCGAAAGCTTCGTATCATCAAGCACCGCAGCGCCGGCGACGGTAAGTGAACGCCGTGCGTCGTCATGGGCCCATACGCCGCCGTACTGGCCGAAGGCGGACCCGATGACGGCGGCCGGCTTGGCGGAGACCGCGCCGGCACCGTAGGGCCGGGAAAGCCAGTCGATGGCGTTCTTCAGGACCGCAGGCATCGTGCCGTTGTACTCGGGTGAGACGAGCAGGAACGCGTCCGCCTGGCCTGCCACCTCGCGCAGCGCGGCCGCCGCAGCCGGCCGGTGCTCATCGTTGTCGATGTCTTCGTTGTAGAAGGGAACATCGGCGAGGCTGTCGAACGTCACGACGTCCACGTCCTCCGGCGCATTGAGCACTGCCACTTCTGCGAGCTGGCGGTTGATGGACCCTTCCCGAAGGCTGCCAACGAGGGTGAGGATGGTGGTGTTCGACATGAAAATCTCCCGGATAGTTCGAGGACCCATCGGCTGGTAATGGGCACACTCTCATAAGCGGACCGTAGTCCGCTTTATTCCGCACTAGGATGTTCGGCATGGAGCAAAGGAGCCGACCGTTGCCGCTGGGCAGGAACGACGGCGAGCGACGGGACGCCGCGCGGAACCGTAAGCTCCTGCTCGACGCCGCAGCCAGCATCGTGGCTTGCAGGGGCGTGGAAAACCTCACCATGGACGACGTCGCCCACCAGGCCGGAGTGGGCAAAGGCACCGTCTTCCGCCGTTTCGGCAGCCGGGCAGGCCTGATGCAGGCCCTTGCCGACCGAACCGGACGGGACTTCCAGGAGGCCTTCATGTCCGGTCCTCCTCCCCTTGGTCCCGGAGCGCCGGCAAGACAGCGTCTTCGGGCCTTCGGGGCGGCAAGCATCAATCGACTGGATGTCGACGGCCGCGTGGTGCGTGCTGCGGGTTCACCGGGAGGCCAGGACCACGCCCACCCCACTCAGCGGCTTGTTCGGCTCCACCTGATCGTGCTGCTGCGGGAAACGGGTGTGCAGGGCGATCCTGAGCTCGCCGCCTATCAGCTCGCCGCGTTCCTCGATGCAGGCCTGCTGCTTCACCTTTCCGAGGACCGGGGGATGGCACGCTCCAGGATCATCGAGGCCTGGAACTTGCTTGTCGATGGGATGACAGGCGGACAGGGCAGGCAGCTGCTAGACCAGTGAGCGCCAGTCCTCCGACAACTCGAGATCGTGAGCGCTTGAGACGGAGTGGTGGGCTACTCTTCCACCCGCGGTGTTCAGCCCGCGGCTGAGGGCGGGGTCGGACTCGAAGGCACCACGCACTCCCTGATCGGCAAGCGCGACCGCGTAGCGGAGCGTGACATTGGTCAACGCGTACGTGGACGTATTGGGGACGGCTCCAGGCATGTTCCCTACGCAGTAGAACAATGAGTTGTGGACCTTGAAGGTGGGATCTGCATGGGTCGTGACACGGGAGTCCTCGAAGCAGCCTCCCTGGTCCACGGCGATGTCCACGAGGACACTCCCGTGTTTCATTCGCGCGACGAGGTCATTGGTCACGAGTTTCGGTGCCTTCGCGCCGGGAATCAGGACCGATCCGATCACCAGGTCAGCCTCGAGTACCGCCTTCTCGATTTCCAGGCTGTTCGAGGCGATGGTCCGGACCCGGCCCGCGTAGAACGCGTCGATCTCACGTAGCCGGGCGATGTTGATGTCCAGGATCGATACGTCGGCGCCCGCTCCCACCGCCATGGCGGTGGCATTCGTCCCGGCGACCCCCGCGCCCAGCACGACGATCTTCGCCGGCCGCACGCCGGGAACCCCGCCGAGGAGCAGCCCGGGCCCACCAGCAGGAGCGGTCATCACCTGGGCGCCGACCTGCACCGCGAGCCGTCCCGCCACCTCGGACATGGGGGCGAGCAGCGGTAGGGAGCGGCCGTCCTGCACTGTCTCGTACGCGATTGCCGTCACGCCCGAATCGAGCAGCGCACGCGTGAGTTCCGGCTCGGCTGCAAGATGAAGGTACGTGAAGAGAATGAGGCCCGGCCGGAAACGGTGGTATTCCTGTTCCACCGGTTCCTTGACCTTCAGCACCATGTCGGCCCGCTGCCACAGCTCGTCCGCTGATTCCACGATCTCGGCTCCCGCGGACAGGTATTCAGCATCCGAGATATTGGAGCCGAGACCCGCGTCGCGCTCCACCAGGACGGCGTGCCCGTGTGATCGGAACTCGTGGACACCTGATGCGGTGATGGCTACGCGGAACTCGTTGTTCTTCACTTCTTTAGGGACGCCGACGATCATGGGATTCTCCAGTATGCGGTTACGGGCGGAAACGGGCAGGCCGGGTGAAGCCACTTCCAGTATGAACTCGTCCGCAGCCAGGAATTCGGGCCGGACCGGTCCGTCCGGCTCCCCGAGCCGCCAGTATGGAAGTGACGCGGACCACTAGCAGAGGATCCACGGCGGCGCAATCGACAGGTGTCGAGTCTCGGGGCGGCAAGTGTCGTCTGAGGCAACTTCGAGCCCGTAGGCTGATCCAGTGCAGGGACCAGCAATTGAAGACGCCGTCGAACGCATCGCGGGCACGCTCGAGCGCGGGCTTTCCCTCGAGGACCTGGACGGAGTGCTGCTTGCCTACAGCAGCGACCAGGTCTCGGCTGACCGGGTAAGGGTCAACTTCCTGCTGAGCAAGAAGGTGCCGGCGGATGTCAGCGAGTGGCAGTTCCGCCACGGAATTGCCGTTGCGGTCAAGCCGGTGGTGGTCCCGGCGAATCCGGATCTCGGGATGCTGGGGCGCATCTGTGTTCCGCTCCTGGTCAAGGGCTTCCGCGTGGGCTATCTCTGGGTGCAGCAGGATTCCGACGACGATCCCGCCTCTGCCATCTTCTCTCTCCTGCCACGCGTACGCGCCGATATCGATCACCTCGCCGGGCTCCTTCTCGAGGGCAACACCGGCGAGTCGGAGCATCGCAACCGGCATGAGGCCCAGTTCCTTGCTGCATGCAACGGTATTTCCTCAGCGGTGGATGAGCTGCGGGGCTGGCGCGAGGTGGCTGCCGGAGGTCCGTGGCAGCTCGCCGTCGTCGTCGAAGCCGGTACCCGCCCCGATCCAGGCTCGGATCCGCTCGCCGCCGCCACGATGCACCGGACGGTGGCGCTCCACGCAACCGTCGGGGTGCGTCCGATTCTGTTCAGCGCGGGCTCGGCTTCCCACGCCGTCCTTCTGCTCACCCCTGGCGTAGGGCATGCAGCGCATCACGCGGTTCTTGAAAATTATGGTGTGGAGCTGGCGAAACGGGCCGGACGTCCGGTGGGGCCGCTGGCTATGGGCGTGAGCGAGCCGTTCTCCGACCTGCGAAACCTGCAGGCGGGTTACGCGGAGGCGTGTTCCGCGGCTCAGGCCTCCGCGGTCGACGGGCAGCTCGGAGTGGTTGCCGAGTACCGGACGATCGGGGCCTATCAATTTCTCAGCGCCATGGGATGGCAGCTGTCCGACGCGCAGAGCGTCTACTTCACCGAGCTCGAGGAACAGGACCGGGTGGGAGAACTGTTGCCGGTCCTGGAGTTGCTCTATGACAAGAATGGAGCTGTCCAGGACGTGGCGGCACAGCTGCACCTCCACCGGAGCAGCATCTATAACCGGCTGACGCGCATCCGGAGGATCATCGGCGCCGATCCCCTGAACGGCGCGGTCCGACTGGAGCTGCATCTGGCGCTCAAGGCGAGACGCTGGGATTCGCGTCCCCGCCTCTGACGCCGTTTCGCGCCTGCGATTGCAGCCACTGCTCGACGTCGCTCCGCCGTATCCGCCGGTGCGAGCCGCGGTACTCCGTAGGAATCGTCCCCGCATCGGTGAGGTTGCGCAGGTAAGTGGGGGAGATACCCGCGAGCTCGGACGCCTGGGATGTCGTGAGCAGCTCTGCCACCGAGGTGCACTGGACCGTGTCGGCGTCGCCGAGCCGTTCGAGCAGGTCGACGACGGCGTTGCGGGCCGCCGCGGGCAAGCGGTAGGCAGTGCCGTCGACAAACACCGTGACGTCGGCACTGCCGGCCAGTGCGCGGCGAAGTGCGTCGGATTCCCGCGGCGGAAGCGCGGGGGTGATGTGCGGCGTCCTGATAGGCATGCAGCAATTGTGCCAGTGCACCGACACAGTTGCTCTTTGCAACAGGTCGCGGCAGGGCTAGGCTTAAGTCATCAGTACCCTTACCTCCTGGCACCAGCGTCGGTGCCACGGTCGAGATGGTGGGAATATGACAACGATCAACCATAATCGAGCGGTGCATCGCATGCGGGGGACCGTACCCCTGAACGTCAAGGGCGAAGTGCCCTGGTGCCAGTCATGCGACTCCGCGGATTACCTCATTTTCGAAGAATACCTCCCGGCGCGGGTGGACGGCGGCCACGGCTCCCGCATCCTCGGCAGTGCAGCCTACTCCTGCTCGGCCTGCGGGTCGTTCAGCGCCCATTCGGTGCCCGATACGTGGAGCCCGCCGCGCTGGTTCTGGTACACCTGACAACATCCACGCCGGCGAGGGTCAGTCACCGCCGTCCTGGGTGTCGTCGGTGGTGGCTACACCGAGGACGCCCGGCACCTCGCTGAGCTGAGCCAGCAGGTCCCGCAGTGGTACCTTGCCGTGGAACTTCATGCGGACGAGGACCTGCGGCGCAGGTCCGTCGGGCACTTTGCGTGTGGAAAGGATGGAGGCGTCGAAGCCCATTTCGGTTGCTGCGGCCAGCGCCTCCCGCAGCACGCCTCGGCCGTCGAGGTAGTGGATTTCGACGGTCCGCTTGCGGTCCGCCAGCGGCAGGAGTCTGGCCAGGGGTGCAAGCAGGCCGACTGCGACGAAATGCAGCACGGTTGCCGTGACAGCAAGGGGAACCATTCCCGCTCCACACGCCATGCCCACCGCTGCGGACATCCAGATGGTGGCGGCCGTGGTGAGGCCACGCACCACGTCCCGGTTCATGAAGATCACTCCCGCTCCCAGGAAACCGACTCCCGAGACGATCTGGGCCGCTATCCGGGACGGGTCAAGAGGGGTGTCGGGTCCCGTGACCGTTGCGAAGCCGTATGCCGATACGAGCGTAAAGACAGCCGACCCTGTTCCCACCAGCGCATGGGTTCGCAATCCGGCGCTCTTCTGCCGGATCTGCCGCTCCAGCCCGATGAGTGACGACAACAGGAATGCTGCGGAGGCGAGGACGAGTTCGGTGAGGAAGGTGTCTGACAGGAAGTCCACGCTCAAACCTTATGTTGCCGATGCGCCGCGCCGGTGCCGTTTTGGTCGTAGTGTTTACCAGCCCGCTCGTGGCGCGGTGGATAATGCCTGCTCCGCGTCAGTACTGTTTTCCTATGGCCTCCCTTAGAAACAGCCGCGCTGCGGCGCTCCCCGCCAAGCTCTCCCGCTCCTGGCTCCTCGCCTCAGCGGCATCCGAGGAGAATTTCGTTCCCGCGCTCACCTCGGAGGCGGACTCCGTGATCTTCGACATGGAGGATGCAGTGCCCGTCGATGGCAAGGTCGCGGCACGGGAGCGCGTGGTCGAAGCGCTGTCCACGGGGATGACGGCGTGGGTGCGGGTCAATGGCATCGAGACCGACTTCTGGGCTGACGACCTCGCTGCCCTGTCGAAGGCGCCGGGCCTGAGGGGGGTCATGCTCGCCATGACCGAGAAGCCCGAGCAGGTCACGCATACCGCGATGCGGCTCCAGGCCGGCACCCCGGTGCTCGCCCTGGTCGAATCGGCCCTTGGCATAGAGAATGCGACGGCGATAGCCAGCGCACCGGGCACCTTCCGCCTCGCCTTCGGCGTCGGCGATTTCCGCCGGGACACGGGCGCCTCCGACGATCCGATGGCGCTCGCCTATGCCCGCTCAAAACTGGTGGTTGCTTCGCGGGTGGGTCAACTGCCCGGTCCGATCGACGGACCCACTGTGGGGGCGCTCGGGGAGAAGCTTTTCGAGGCCTGCAAGGTCACTGCGTCCATGGGAATGACGGGGAAGCTCTGCCTGCTGCCCGACGCCGCTGACACCATCAACAAAGGGCTTTCGCCCAGCGATTCCGAAATCCAGTGGGCACTCGAACTCCTGAGCGCCCATGCAGCAGGGGCGGTTGTGGGCGACGGCTCCTACCTGCCGCGCCTTGCCCGCGCCCAGAAAATCTCCTCGCTTGCCGATTCGTACGGGCTGTGGAACGCCTGACACCGGAGGGCTCGGGCGTTCAGGCCCCGCTCGGGTAGCTCAGCCGGCCATGGCTCTCTGCTGGCCGGCGCTGATTTTCGACGTCCCTCCGCAGTTACTGCACACCATCAGCCGCTTGCGGTTCAGGGTCACGAGCGGAATGAAGAATACGGTGAGCTTCGTCCGCCGCTGAAGAACCCGCTGCGGAACATACTGCCCACAGAAGTGGCAGGTGGCGTTGCGCGCAAAAAGCATGCGCTCGCGGGATGTGAGGCCGAAGAGGAAGAACATCTGGAACTCCTTGGTGGTTGCGGAAGGGGGAGCGAGCAGCACGGGCAGTACTGAACAGTCTATGGTCGTCGGTATTTGTTGATGAGGGGGCAGTCGAAGGGGTCGCGGGCTGAGAGTCCTACCTGGTTGAGGTATTTCACGACTGCGCCGTAGGATGCGGCGATGCCGACTTCGGTGTAGGGGACTTTGAGTCGTTGGCAGTGTTCTCGTACGATGACTGCTGCCCGGGGCAGGTGTGGGCGGGGCATGTCGGGGAAGAGGTGGTGTTCGATCTGGAAGTTCAGGCCGCCGAGGGCGTTGTTCACGAAGGGTCCGCCGCGGATGTTGCGTGAGGTGAGGACCTGTTTCTGGAAGAAGTCCAGGGTGCTGTCCTTGGGGATCAGGGGCATGCCTTTGTGGTTGGGGGCGAAGGAGGCTCCCATGTAGATTCCGAAGACGGCGAGCTGGACTCC
>NZ_JADOUU010000018.1:0-50030 GCF_015751955.1 Arthrobacter sp. CAN_A214 | reverse complement strand
AGGAAACAGTTTTGCTCCCAGAACTCACTGCAGCATAATCAAAGAACTGACCCGCACGGTGTCGAGAAAACTCCACCACTCAGCGGGACGTAACCATAAGGATGCCGAAATGTAGCGGCATACGCTGCATTATTATGCTTTGGGCTGCATGATGTCGGAATGTAGCAGTTGCTCGTTTCGCACCGGTCGCCGGTGATGCATATAGGTTTGCTTCACCGCGACACTTTGGAGGCACGCCACCACGCCAGAGGCTCAACGGCCTCGACGTTCAAGCGATGCGAAGTCGACCTGTTAGTCCAATACGGATCCCCCTGTGCCCTCTCACCTTGAGGGCATTTCCTTGAAGCGCGTCCGCCTGGATCAGGTCGTAGAAGAGCACGGCGCCAACAACACTCGTTTCCCGACCTCCAGCGGCACGAACGAACAAGCAGCTTTCCTTGTGGCGCGGTGCTTTCAGTGGGCATCGAGGGCGAGGGTGGTGCCGAAGCAGACCAGTGCCACACCGGTGATCGTGTCGGTCGCCCTGGTGATTCGGGGGGTACGCAGCCATTGGCGGGCGATATGCGTGCCGAAGATGATGAGGGTGAACCAGACAGGGCCCAGCAGGTTGTGCATGCCTGCCAGGGCGACGCCCATCCAGAGGGGACAGGGACAACGGAGCAAGTTAGCTCGAGACATCGGGGCACTGTGTACGCCCCGGACGACAGCAAAGGACCTTCGTAAGGGGATGGATGACTGTCCGTGGGTGCAGCCTGTGTTGATCAGGCCGGGTAACGCCGGTAGGTAGCTTGCCTATCGAATGCATTGCATTCAGTGTCCCCTAAAGAGTATGTTAGGACAAACTTTTCTAGGAGGATCAATGCCCCTTGTGCGGATCGACATCAACAAAGGCCGAACCAGCAAACAGCTGCGCGAGATCAGCGAAGCGATCCATGCGGCGATACTCGCCGAGTACCGTATCCCCGAGCGTGACCTGTTCCACATCCTTACTCAGCACGAACCGGGCGAGATCCTGGCACAGGATGCGGGTCTCGGCTTCGAGCGCAGCACCGATGTCGTCATGATCCAGATTTTCACCCAGGGAGGTCGCACCCAGGAGGCGAAGAGTGCCCTTTTTGCTCACGTTGCCGCAGCGCTGGAGGGAGTTGGTGTTGAAGGCTCGGATGTTTTCATCGGCTACGTCGAAAATGGTCCAGGCGATTGGTCTTTCGGCTTCGGTCGTAGCCAATACATGAACGGCGAGCTGACCGTTCCTGCTGAATGAGCCATCGGTAAGAACTATTTGTTCTGATGTACATACAAACTTGACAGAGCGGTCGGGTGTAGCGGAGTCTCGAAGTATGAAGCACGTCACACGGGCGAGGGTCTTTGCATTCCCCCATCTCCCTGAAGCACACCGCTTACGGGCAGGAACAACGGAAGGTCAGGGTCGATGGTGACTCACGAATTACTGACGATCGGACGCATCAGCGTCGACATCTACCCCAATGATGTGGGGGTTGATTTGGAGGACGTTACGTCCTTCGGGAAGTACCTTGGAGGGTCGCCCTCGAATGTGGCAGTCGCCGCGGCGGTCTACGGCCATAAGACGGCTGTTGTCACCCGTACCGGCGAGGATCCGTTCGGAAACTACCTTCATCAGCAGCTTCGGAAGTTCGGCGTGGACGACAGTTTCGTGACCGGAGTCAAAGGCTTGCCGACTCCAGTCACCTTCTGTGCCATTAAACCCCCGGATGATTTCCCGCTGTACTTCTACCGCACGCCCACCGCACCGGACCTTCAAATAGAAGCCGAGGAAATTCCCCTAGCTGCAGTCCGCGATGCGACGATCTTCTGGTCGACCGTTACCGGCCTCTCCCAGGAACCAAGCCGCGGCGCCCACATCGCAGCCCACGAAGCACGCCCCACCCAGGAACTGCACGAGGGCCAGCACACCATTCTCGATCTCGACTACCGTCCGATGTTCTGGGCTTCGGAAGCCGAGGCCAGGGAACAGGTGGAGCGGATCCTGCCGCATGTCACCATCGCAATCGGCAACGACAAAGAATGTTCCGTTGCCGTGGGGGAGGGCACCCCTGATGAACAGGCCGACCGTCTCCTCGCCGCCGGTGTCAGAATCGCCGTCGTCAAGCTCGGCCCTGAAGGGGTGATGGCGAAAACCGTCACCGAACGAGTGGTGTCCGCTCCAGTACCCGTGGAAACGGTGAACGGGCTGGGCGCCGGCGACTCCTTCGGGGGCGCGTTCTGCCATGGGCTCCTGGCGGGATGGCCGCTGCAGCAGATCCTCGACTTCGCCAATGCAGCAGGTGCCATCGTCGCCTCCCGCCTATCCTGCGCGGACGCCATGCCTACCGCCACGGAGGTGCTCGCTCTATTGAAAGAGCGCGGCCGTGCCCTACCCGAAGAGGTCTCCCTATGAGTAGTATCGATCCAGCCAACCCCGCACGGTACGAGCACCTGACTGCCCAGCGGCTCGAGGACCCGAAATCGGTAGCCCACGCGGCCGCCGCCCGGCGCCACCATCCGGGTCCTGTCGCAGGATCGCAAAATTTCATCGTTGCCGCCGATCATCCAGCTCGTGGTGCCCTGGCGGTCCGGGACAATCCCACGGCCATGGGGGATCGCAGGGATCTGCTCGACCGGCTCCTGATCGCACTGGAGAATCCGGCCGTGGATGGCATCCTCGCCTCACCCGACATCATGGATGATCTGTTGCTTCTGGGTGCGCTGGACGGCAAGCTACTCTTCGGCTCAATGAATCGTGGGGGTCTGGCCGGTTTCGTCAATGAGATCGATGACCGATTCACTGGGCACACGGCTACCGCGTTGAAGGCAATCGGCGCAACCGGCGGCAAAATGCTTACACGGATTTGCCTGGGGGATCCGGCAACCGCGGGAATCCTCGAATCCACGGCCCAGGCGATCGACAGCCTCGCCGGGTACGAGCTTATCGCCATGGTCGAGCCTTTCCTTTCGGTCTGGGACAACGGACGTGTCCGCAACGACCTCAGCACCGACGCGGTCATCAAGTCCGTGGTGATCGCTGAGGCACTCGGTGCCAGCAGCGCCTACACCTGGATGAAACTCCCCGTTGTCGCCGACATGGAACGCGTCATGGCATCCACCACCCTTCCCACCGTCCTGCTCGGCGGGGATCCTACCGGCGCACCCGAGGAGATCTTCGCGACCTGGCAGGCCGCTTTACGGCTTCCCGGCGTGCAGGGACTCACAGTCGGCCGTACCTTGCTCTACCCGCAGGATGGGAACGTGGAGGCGGCTGTGCAAACCGCCGCTTCGCTGCTGAAATCACCGGCCAGCGCCGGCGCAGCCCAGAAAATGAGGACCATCTGATGCAGACCCGCAGAATGAGCGTCGCCCAGGCGGTCGTGGAATTCCTGAGCCGTCAATACACCGTTGATTCCGTGGGCGGCCAGGAATACCGCGAACGACTGATCCCAGGAATGTTCGGCATCTTTGGCCACGGCAACGTCGCAGGAGTGGGACAGGCGCTGAAGCAATCCCAAACCGCTGACCCTTCAACCATGCCCTACTACCAGGGCCGCAACGAACAAGCCCAGGTGCACCAGGCAGTGGGCTATGCCCGCCACACCCGCCGCCGCGCGACCTTCGCAGTCAGCGCTTCCGTCGGGCCCGGGTCAACAAACATGTTGACCGGTGCCGCATTGGCGACCACAAACCGGCTACCCGCCCTGCTGCTGCCCAGTGACATCTTCGCCACCCGTGCTGCGGACCCGGTGCTGCAGCAGCTGGAACGCCCCGAAGCGTACGACATCTCGGTGAACGACGCTTTCCGGCCGCTGTCGAAGTACTTCGACCGCGTCTCACGGCCCGAGCAGTTGTACTCGGCGCTACTGAACGGCCTGCGCGTGCTGACCGACCCGGCAGAAACAGGTGCCGTGACGATCTCGCTGCCACAGGACGTACAAGCTGAACCAATTGATGTTCCCGCGGAATTCCTGGAGGACCGCGAATGGCGGATCCGCCGGCCCGAGCCTGAAACTGATGATATTCGTCGTGCTGCCGCAGCCATCTCGGCGGCCGAACGCCCTCTGATCATTGCCGGCGGCGGTGTGCTGTACTCATTCGCCACCGAGCAGCTGGCGGCCTTCGCCGAGGCCACAGGCATCCCCGTCGGGTACACCCAGGCCGGTGTCGGGTCCATGCCGTGGGACCATGCCCTGTGCCTAGGGGCCATCGGTTCCACCGGCACGACCGCGGCGAACACGATAGCGGCCCAAGCGGACCTGATCATCGGAATCGGTACACGCTATGAGGATTTCACCACCGGATCCCGCACTGCGTTCCAGAACCCCTCGGTGCGCTTCATCAACATCAATGTCGCCGCCATCGACGCCTATAAACACGGTTCATCCCTGCCGATCGTCGCCGACGCCCGCAAAACCCTGGTCCGCCTCACGGAAGCCCTGGGCGGGTACCGGGTAGGTGCTGACCTTACGGGCAGGATCGAGGCGGAAAAGCGGCGCTGGAATGAGACGGTCGACACGGCGTTCGACACCCGCCACACCCCGCTGCCCTCGCAGAACGAAATCATCGGTGCGACAAACCGCTCCATGGGAGAAAAAGACGTCGTCATCTGTGCAGCAGGGTCCCTGCCGGGAGACCTCCACAAGATGTGGCGTGTGAGGGATGCCTTCGGTTACCACGTGGAATACGCGTTTTCCTGCATGGGCTATGAGATTGCCGGCGGTCTGGGCGTGAAACGGGCAACCCTGGCCGAACACGCGGCAGGCGGCACGCAACGGGACGTCGTCGTCATGGTGGGCGACGGTTCCTATCTGATGATGCACACGGAACTGGTCACCGCGGTCGCCGAGAAGATCAAACTGATCGTGGTGCTCATCCAGAACCACGGATACGCCTCCATCGGAGCACTCTCCGAATCGCTGGGTTCTCAACGCTACGGAACGCAGTACCGCTTCCTAGACGGAGAACACCACAGCTTCGACGAAGGTGAGCGGCTACCCATTGACCTCGCCACCAACGCCGAAAGCCTCGGCGTCAGCGTCCTTCGGATTCAGCCCGGCGAATCGGTGATCACCGACCTCGAGGACGCAATCCGAAAGGCACGCGCCGCGCCGGAAGACAACGGGCCGATTCTCATTCACATCGAATCCGATCCACTGCTGGACGCTCCGTCCTCGGAATCCTGGTGGGACGTCCCCGTCTCCGCCGTCTCCGACCTGGACTCCACCCAGGCCGCTTACCAGACTTACACCGACCACAAGATCCGCCAGCGTCCACTGCTGGGCTAAATACCGGGAGTTTTGCATATGAGCACCACGATCAACCACTACATCAACGGCGCCGAAACAGCAGGGGAGGGTGAGCGCACCCAGCCCGTATACAACCCTGCAACCGGTGCCGTCACCGGCGAGCTGCGGCTAGCCAACCGGGCCGACCTCGACACCGCCGTCGCCGCCGCTAAGGCCGCCGCCGTCTCCTGGAACGACATCTCCCTCGCCAAGCGCACCGGTGTCCTGTTCCGGTTCCGCGAGCTGGTCGCCGCCCACGTCGATGACCTCGCCGCCCTCATCACCGCCGAACACGGCAAAGTCCTCTCCGACGCCAAGGGGGAGATCGCCCGGGGACTCGAAGTCGTCGAATTCGCCTGCGGCATTCCCCAGCAGCTCAAGGGGGACTATTCCGACCAGGTATCCACCGGCATCGACGTTTTCTCCTTCCGCCAGCCCCTCGGCGTGGTGGCAGGCATCACCCCCTTCAACTTCCCCGTGATGGTGCCCCTCTGGATGGCGCCGATGGCGATCGCCACCGGAAATGCATTCATCCTGAAGCCCTCCGAGCGTGATCCGTCGGCATCGCTGCTACTGGCGAAGCTGTGGAGTGAGGCCGGGCTGCCGGACGGTGTCTTCCAGGTTCTGCACGGCGATAAGGAAACCGTCGACGGACTCCTGACCCACCCCGACATCGACGGAATCTCCTTCGTGGGATCCACGCCGATCGCCCAGTACGTGCACGAAACCGCCACCGCGCACGGCAAACGTGTCCAGGCACTGGGAGGCGCGAAAAACCACGCCATCGTCCTTCCCGATGCCGACCTTGCATCCGCCGCCGATCACCTCAGCGCGGCGGCTTTCGGCTCTGCCGGGGAGCGATGCATGGCCATTTCCGTCGCCGTGGCCGTCGGTGATGCCGCGGACCTGCTCGTGAAGAACGTCGAAGAGCGCGCAGCCGCAATCACCGTCGCCAATGGAACCGACCCCCAAGCCGACATGGGCCCGGTCATCACCCCGGCGTCCAAGGAACGCATCGTGCGCATCATCACCGAAGCCGAGCAAGCCGGTGCGGCGATGGTGGTCGACGGACGCTCCCTGGTCGTCGAGGGCCACGAGGAAGGATTTTGGGTCGGCCCGACGGTGCTGGACCACGTCAGCTCCGAGATGAGCGCCTACACCGAGGAAATCTTCGGGCCCGTGCTCGTGGTGGTCCGCGTCGACACCCTCGAGGACGGCATCACGCTCATCAACGCCAATCCCTACGGCAACGGCACCGCCATCTTCACCTCCTCCGGGGCTGCCGCCCGCAAGTTCCAACGGGAAGTCACGGTCGGCATGATCGGCATCAACGTTCCGTTGCCCGTGCCCGTGGCCTACCACTCCTTCGGCGGATGGAAAGCCTCCCTGTTCGGAGACAAGCACATCTACGGACCAGAAGGCGTGTCCTTCTACACCCGCGGCAAGGTCGTCACCTCACGCTGGCCGGAACCCACGCACGCCTCCGGCGCTTCCTACAACTTCCCCAGCAACAGCACCGACTAAGTCCCACCGCCACCTGATACCTCACGAAAGACAACGACGTCATGACATCGACCTTGAACAGCACCGATATCGAGAACAAGATCATCATCGGCACCGCCCCGGACTCCTGGGGTGTCTGGTTCCCGGATGATCCGAAACAAACACCGTGGGAGAGGTTCCTGGACGAGGTCGCCGAAGCCGGATACTCCTGCATCGAACTCGGCCCATACGGGTACCTCCCCACCGACCCGGTGAGGCTGGCCGATGAACTGCGCCAGCGCAAGCTAACCATTTCCGCCGGAACCGTGTTCACCGCCTTCCACCGTGGCCTCGATCAATGGGACACGGCCTGGAAACCGGCCCGGGAGGTTGCGGAACTGACTGCGGCCATGGGAGGCAAACACATTGTGGTCATCCCGGCCATGTGGCGCGATGATGTCACCGGGGAAGCCGTCGAACCGGGAACCCTCCACGAGAAGCAGTGGAACGACCTTTTCGAGGGGCACAATCGCCTGGGGAAGGTGTTGCTTGAGGACTTCGGGCTGCGTCAGCAGTTCCATTCGCACGCCGATTCCCATGTCGGCGCCCAGCAGGACATCGAGAAGTTACTTGCCCACACGGACCCGGCGCTCTTGAACCTGTGCCTGGACACCGGTCATGCCGAATACTGCGGTGCCTCCAGCCTGCAGCTCATCCAGGAGCACCCCGAGCGCATCGGCTACCTCCATCTGAAGCAGATCAACCCCGAGATCCTCGCGAAGGTCAATGAGGAGAACATGACCTGGGCGGCAGCGAACCTCGCCGGCGTCATGACCGAACCTCCTCACGGACTGCCGGACCTGCGCGCCGTCATCGAAGCGATCGAAGCCCTCGACCGGCCGATCTTCGGCATCGTCGAACAGGACATGTACCCGGTCGACTTCGACGTGCCCATGCCCGTGGCCAAGAGAACCCGCGACTACCTGCTGTCCTGCGGCTCGCGCACCCGCATCAATTAACACCTCGCCCAAAAGAAAGCAGAAACCATGTCCACGATTCTTGGAATAGCAGTAATCGGCGCCGGGCGGATGGGCGCCGACCATATCGACCGCCTCAACCGTCGCATCACCGGGGCCCGCGTGGCCGCCGTCGTCGACGTCGACCTCGCCCGTGCCGAAGCCGCCGTGGAAGGAATCGAAGGCGCTGTCGCGCTCACCAGTGCCGAAGAGGCCCTGGAGCGCCCCGACGTCAACGCCGTACTGATCGCGACCCCTGGTTTCCTGCACGAAGACATCCTGCTCAAGGCCCTCAAGAAAGACCTGCCGATTCTGTGCGAGAAACCGCTCACTCCGGATGCCGAGTCCTCTTGGCGTATTGTTCAGGCTGAAGTCGAGCTTGGTCACCCCCGCATTCAGGTCGGTTTCATGCGCCGCTTCGACGCCGAGTACCAGCAACTAGGCGAGCTCGTGCGCTCCGGCGCTCTGGGGGAGCTACTTATGCTGCACTGCGCCCACCGCAATCCGGCAACTCCCGCTAACTTCACCAACAAGATGCTCATCAACGACTCCGTCGTCCACGAGTTCGATGCCATCCGTTTCCTCACGGGTGAGGAGATCACCTCTGTCCAGGTTCGCCTGGGCAAGGCCACGAAAAACGCCCCCGAGGGCCAGCACGACCCACAGCACGTGCTGATCGAGACGGAATCCGGTGTCCTGGCCGACGTTGAGATCTACGTCAATGCGAAGTTCGGCTATCAGGTCTCCACCCAGGCCGCTTTCGAGGACGGCATCGTCGATATCGGCGGCGACACAGGACCCTACCTGCGTAGCGCGGGCCGGTGGGGCGGCTCGATCACCCCCGGCTTCGAGGAGCGTTTCGGGGCAGCCTACGACGTCGAAGTGCAGGCCTGGGTAGATGCAGCAGCCCAAGGAACCCTGGGTGGACCCTCCGCCTGGGACGGCTATGCTACTGCCGCGTGCTGCGAGGCCGGCGTCGAGGCGCAGGAAACCGGCACAAAAATGACCGTGAAACTCGAACACAAGCCCGGCATCTACAGCTGATCCTCCGCGAAATTCGGCTTCCAAGCTGGGAAATTTCCGCGCGCCCGTACTCAATCACCTTGGAGACTTGAATGAAGATTGCGCTCGACCCCACCCCCTTCCACGCCACACACCGCCTCCTGGAGTTTCCGCAGTTGGCGGCAGAGCTCGGCTACAAACACCTTCAGCTCACTCCCCACCCCGACTTCCTGCCCTTCTTTCGCAATCCCAGAGCCGACGACGGGCTGGCGAAGGATTTGAATAAGGCCTGCGCCGAGGCAGGGGTCGGTATCGCCTCGGTCCTTCCGGTTCTGCGGTGGGCATCCCCTGATGAGGAGGAACGTCAGGCGGCCGTCCGCAAGTGGAAGCGTGCCATCGAACTCACCGTCAGTCTGGGTGTTAACGTGATGAACACCGAATTCACCGGCCGCCCCGAGCTGGCGGAAAAGTCGGAGGACGCGTTCTATCGGTCGATGGAAGAGCTGCTCCCGATGATCGAACGCGAGGGGATCGACGTACGCATCGATCCGCACCCGGATGACTTCGTCGAAGACGGACTTGAGGCGCTGCGCGTCATCCGCGGCTTGAATTCGACCAACATCGGCTTCGTTTTTGTTGCGTGTCATTCCTTCCACATGGGCCACTCCCTGCAGGACATCATGCAGGCCGCTGGAGGCAGGTTGAGGCTCGTGCACGTCGCGGACACCATGGACCACACCGCTTCTTCCGGCCTCCGCTACATCACGAATCCGCCGGGAAATGCGGTGCGGGTGCACCAACATCTGAAAATCGGGGACGGCGACGTCGACTGGGACGCCTTCTTCGGCGGACTGCATGGCCTGGGCTTCTTCGATCGTGAGGACACCGTGATGGTTTCCAGCGTCTTCGCCGAGAACGAGAACGCGGCGGAAGTGTCCCGGTACCAGCTCCAAACCATGAACAGCTACATTGCAAAGGCCAAACAGGAGCGGAGCCAGCCATGAGCACCACACCCACCCCGGCCGCGGGTATTGCCCAGGGGAAACCGGGGGTCAACAAGCAGGATCGCTTCCTGCGGAAGATCACCTGGATCGCGACCCTCGGCGGTCTCCTGTTCGGTTTCGACACCGGAGTCATCAACGGTGCGTTGCCTTTCATGGAGGAGGACCTGAACCTCACTCCATTCACGGAAGGGCTCGTGGCGAGTTCCCTGGTCTTCGGTGCGGCGTTCGGAGCCGTCCTCGGCGGACGCCTTGCAGACCAGTACGGCCGACGCCGGATGATCATCGTCCTGGCCGTCATCTTCCTCATCGGTACGCTCGGCGCATCGCTGGCGCCCGACGTCGTGGTCATGGTCGCCTCGCGACTGGTGCTGGGCCTGGCCGTCGGCGGCGCGTCGGTCATGGTGCCGATATTCCTCGCCGAGCTCTCACCGGCGGCGAGGCGCGGCCAGATGGTGACCCGCAACGAACTGATGATCGTCACCGGGCAGTTGCTGGCGTTCACCACCAACGCATTCCTCGGAAACTTCTTCGGCGAATCCGACGGCGTCTGGCGCTGGATGCTGGTGATCGCCACCCTGCCCGCCATCGGGCTGTGGATCGGCATGCATTTCGTGCCCGAAAGCCCCCGCTGGCTCGCGTCAATCGGCAACTTCGGTGAAACCCACGAGGTGCTGCTGCAGATCCGCGAGAAGGAGGTGGCACGGAGGGAATTCGAGGAGGTCAAGGCCCTCGCCGTCGAGGACTACAAAGCCAAGATGGGGACCTTCAAGGACTTGAGCGAACCGTGGTTGAAGCGCGTGTTCGTGGTCGGCATCGGGCTGGCCGTCATTCAGCAGATCACCGGCGTCAACTCGATCATGTACTACGGAACCCAAATCCTGACCGATGCCGGGTTCGGTACCGAGGCCGCGCTCACCGCCAACATCGCCAACGGCATCATCTCGGTCCTGGCGACCTTCGTCGGAATCTGGCTGCTCGGTCGGGTAGGCCGCCGCCCCATGCTCCTCGTCGGACAGATCGGAACGACGTCGGCCCTGCTCCTGATCGGGATCTTCTCGCTGATCCTTCCCGAGGGCACCGCACGCGGCTTCGTCATCCTCTCCCTGACGGTGACCTTCCTTGCGTTCCAGCAGGGAGCTATCTCACCGGTCACCTGGCTGATGCTGTCCGAGATTTTCCCGCTGAAGATCCGCGGAATGGGCATGGGTGTGTCGGTCTTCGTGCTGTGGATGGTCAACTTCGCCGTGAGCTTCAGCTTTCCCATCCTCGTCGCGGCGCTCAGCATCTCCACCACGTTTTTCGTCTTCGTGGTGCTGGGGATCGGTGCCATCCTGTTCGCACGGAAGTTCATCCCCGAGACACGGAACAAATCACTCGAGGAACTCGAACACGAATTCAAGGGAAAGATCAACGCCTGACGCAGAAGGCCAGACACCGGCCTGAGGATTCTTAGCGGACGAATAAGGGGCTCAACCTTTCGGTTGAGCCCCTTATTCGTTTTGCTGATCGGTTACTGGCTGAACGGCAACCGGGGGTCGATGTCCTGGCCCTCCCATGTGGAGCGAACCCAGCCGTGATGAGGATCGTCGCTGATCAGCCATTCCCGTACCGGGCCGGGGCCGGCCATCACGTTGAGGTAGTACAGGTCGTATCCGGGAGCCGCCATGGCGGGCCCGTGCCACCCATAGGGCACCAGCACCACATCGCCCGTGCGCACCTCCGCTGTGACATTGATGGGACGCTCATCGGAGGCATACACACGCTGGTACCCCATCGGATCCGCTTCGGTCGGCGCCGAGCCACCGGGGGCACTGCGGGTTTCGAAGTAGTAGATCTCTTCGAGGTTGGTCTCACCGTCCTTTTCCTCGTCGTGCTTGTGCGGGGGGTAGGAGGACCAGTTGCCGGACGGCGTCAGGACCTCGCAGACGATGAAGCGATCCGCCTCCAGGGCTGCCGGCGTCCCGAAGTTGTGGACCTGACGGGAGCAGTTTCCCGCGCCCCGCAGTTCGACAGGAATATCGGCTGCGGCCACGACCCGGACCGGGTAATCGTTGCCCGCCGGCGCCGTTGCGACAGCGACCCGGCCCCCGGCTTCCGAGGTGATGCTGACATCCCTACCGATGCCGGAATACAGGACGTCCGAGGGCCCGGAGAACACCGATTCGCGGCCCGCCAAGGTATAGTCCCTTTCCTCGACGGTGACGAGGAAAGAGCCGTTCAGGGGTACCACGATGCGTTCCTCATCCGCTGCAGGCAGTAGCACTGCTTCGCCGGCGGCCAGGGTAGCGACGCGGATTCCCGTATGCTGCCAGCCCTCCACGGCTTGCCGGGAGCCTGCGGCTCCCAGCGCCACATCCCACGGACCGTCTACTGCTGAACCCAGCGGGTATACCCATTCGGTCATGTCGAGCCTTTCTTCTGGCTGGTTGGTCTAGCGGTTGACCAGGGTCATTTCGAAGCTGTAGGAATCCGCCCGGTACACGTGGTGCCCCATTTCCACATTGCGGCCGATGTCGTCAACGGCAGTACGGTCCATCGTGACCAGGGCCGAGCCCGGCTTGATTCCCAGCAGCTCCGCCTCATAGTCATCACAGGTTCGCGCACCGATACGCTGCTGAGCGAGGCGGAAATTCACCCCAGCGGTCCGAAGAATCTCGTACAGCCCGCGGTCTTTCAGCGATCTCTCATCCAAATCAGCCACGTCGTCACGGACCCAGTTCTCCATTAGCGCCAACGGCTCGCCATCCATTCGGCGCAGTCGCACCACGTGGTAGACCCGAGCTCCCTGGGGCAGGTGAAGACTCTCGCGGACAGTGTCATCGGCCGCCATGTGAGCGAAGGAGAGTATCTCACTGCTCGGTTTGCTGCCGGAGCCTTGCAGGTCATCAAAAAGGCTCGAAAGTTCGAGGTGACGCTTGATCTGACTGGCCACCACCTGGGTTCCGACGCCGCGCTTACGCACCAGCAGCCCGGATCGCACCAGTTCATCCATGGCTTTGCGCATAGTGGGTCGGGAAAGTTTCAGCTGCGCAGCCAGAGCAATCTCATTATCCAGCTTGCTGCCGGGGGCCAGTTTCCCGCTACGGATCGCAGCCTCGATACCCTGGGCGACCTGATGATATAGAGGGACCGGCGATGACCTGTCGATGTCGAGACGCAGTGAACTCATACCCTCACCCTTCAACGCGTCCGGCTCCCGCTGACCCGAGGACAACTTCCATCCGACGCTTACGGCCGGCTCTTTAACCGGACAAACTGTGTATTCGACGATACCCCAGAGGCAGACCCTCCGGGCGAGTCGTAGCGGAGATTCGAAGCATAAGTTAATTTCGTATCCCCCACTGGCCTGAAATATGGCAGTCAACTCTTACCGACGCTACCTATTTGTACTGACATAAGGACTAAGTATTGACGGGTGAGGTTCGTCAGCCCTACAGTGATCACAATGTGAGCCGCAGCACAGTGAAGACCCACTGATCCGGCCCGCCGAAACCTAGCCGTCCCACTTCGCGCATGCGGAGACCGCTCACCGTCACATGCCGGTTGCAAATCCTTTGATCTCGTACACTCCTTCCGCCGGGCTGCCGGCTCCCACCTCTGAAAAGAGACAACAATGTCGTTGCGCAACCCCGAACCCACCGCCTTGGCTGGACAGGGCAATCACCGCGGATATCTCATTCGTCTCACCGCCATTTCCACCCTTGGTGGTCTTCTCTTCGGCTATGACACAGGAGTGATCTCCGGTGCCCTGCTGTATATGAACGATTCATTCGATATGAACGCTGTTGAGGAAGCTTCGGTCGTCAGCTCGCTCCTTTTTCCGGGGGCGGCACTCGGAGCCCTCACCGGAGGTCGACTCGCGGACAGGATCGGACGCCGGGGCACGCTTTTGGTCTGTGCCGTCCTCTTCCTCGTCGGTGCGTTGAGCTGTGCCTTCGCTCCCTCCGTGGGATTCATGATCGTCGCGAGGATCATCCTCGGCCTTGGTGTGGGTGCAGCCGCGGTGACTTGCCCGCTCTATCTCGCGGAAATGGCCCCATCGCACCTGCGGGGACGGATGGTGACCATCAACGAGCTCATGATCGTCACCGGTCAGATGCTCGCCTTCGCCATCAACGCGCTGCTCGATGCTTTGGTTCAGGACACTCAGGTATGGCGGATCATGCTGGGGGTGGCTTCCATCCCGGCTATCGCCCTGTTGATCGGTATGTTGCTCCTGCCAGAGTCGCCGCGCTGGTACGCCCTGCGGGATCGCCTCACGGATACGCGTAAGATCCTTGACCGAAGCCGGACCCCTCTCGAGGCTGAGCGGGAGTTCCAGGAGATCGTGGAAGCATCCAAAATCGCTCGAGGTGAACGGGGCCAGGTATGGCGTGATCTGAAGAACAACCCATGGATGCGCCGACTGCTATGGATTGGTATCGGACTGGCAATCGTCCAACAAGCCACCGGCATCAACACCGTCAACTACTACGCACCCACCATCCTGGAGCAAAGCGGACTAGGTGTCAGTGCCTCCCTGGTAGCAACCATCGCCGTCGGCGTCACCTCGGTAGTCATGACAATCGTCGGAATCTGGCTTCTCGGCTTCGTGGGACGGCGCAAGATGCTGCTGATCGGATTCTCAGGAGTGGCAGCATCACAAGCCGTATTGGCCATCGTGTTTCTTCTGCCCCCATCGGACATTGTCAGCTACACCATCCTCGTTGCGATGATGCTTTTCGTCTCCTTCGTGCAGTGCTTCATCGGAACGTGTGTCTGGTTGCTGTTGTCGGAAATCTTCCCAATGGCCATTCGCGGCTTCGCCATGGGCCTGGCGGTTTTCGCCCTTTGGACGGTCAACGCGGCCATCTCGTTCCTGTTCCCCATCGTCAACGAGAACCTCGGCTCCACCGGCACTTTCGGACTGTTTGTGCTCGTGAATATCATTTCTCTCGGATTCGTGCACAGATACGTCCCCGAAACCAAGGGCCATTCATTGGAGGAACTCGAATTCCACTTCCGGACCGAGGGCGAAAAAGCACAAGTGTCCTAACGCTCACCTCCCTGATACAGGATGCCCGCTCAAGGGATCACGTCCGATCAGGCCTCCGATCATTTGGAGCCACAACCCAAACACCACGAGGGCCCCACCGAAAGTGGAGGCCCTCTTGGTGACTCAAGATCCATCGGGCCAACACCGCCCTTCTAGCTCGCCGAGAGCAACGCCGCGGGATACCCCTGATTTCATGAATCCCAAGTAGGGAGCTAATTCGGAGGTCGGCTCGCGATGGAACACGATAAGAGGCTCGAAGAACCGGATCCTCCCAGCTATCTTCGTGGAGGCAATCCCATCCGCCGGAGCGCGGATGGGATTCGCGGGTAGCGGATCCATGCATACACGCAACCCGGCTCCGCGGAACTGCACCGCCTTGCACTGGGCGTTTTTGACCTTCGGTTCGGGCACATCCTCAGTGTATGTGCCGAAATTTGTTACGCGGAGGACGTCGGCCGATCCATCGGAGTAGAGGTACAAGCTGCTCATGGACCCGCTGGCAACCCACCTCGGGCCTAGTGTCCGCAGAGATGATTGTGGGTTGCGTCGAGATACAGCGCCCGGGTGCCCAGAGGCCGAGCATCGACCGAACTACGAGCCGCACCGTCCCGTACGCCGATCCTCGACCGCTACATGAGTTGGGGTTATGATCGGCTGGTTTCTCAGGACGTGGGCCAGCAACCAGCCGCTGGTTGCTGGTCGGTTAGAGCGTCGCGGTGTCGATGACGAAGCGGTAACGGACGTCGGAGGCCATGACGCGTTCGTAGGCGTCGTTGATTTTACTGGCTGGGATGACTTCGATCTCGGCACCGAGGTGGTGCTCGGCGCAGAAATCGAGCATTTCCTGGGTTTGACGGATGCCGCCGATCATTGAGCCGGCGAAGGACCGGCGTCCGGCGATCAGCGCGAATGCGTTCACGGGGAGCGGTTCCGCTGGCGCACCGACGTTGACCAGGGTGCCGTCGAGGGTCAGCAGCTGCAGGTACGCGCTGATGTCGATCGAGGCGCTGACGGTATTGATGATCAGGTCGAAGGTGCCTGCGAGGGTTTCGAACGTGCCGGGGTCGCTCGTGGCGTGGTAGTGATCCGCGCCCAGACGCAGGCCGTCTTCCTGCTTTTTCAGCGACTGGGACAGGACAGTGACTTCGGCGCCCATTGCGTGGGCGATTTTGACGGCCATGTGGCCGAGACCACCGAGTCCGACGATCGCCACTTTCGTGCCGGGACCGGCGCCCCAGTGGCGCAGCGGTGAGTAGGTGGTGATGCCGGCGCACAGTAGCGGGGCGGCGGCGTCGAGTTCGAGGCCGTCCGGGATTCGTACGACAAAGTTTTCGGTCACGACGACGTGGGTGGAGTAGCCGCCCTGGGTGATGGTCCCGTCACGATCGACAGCGCCGTAGGTGCCGGTGTTCCCTTTTTCGCAGTACTGTTCCTCGCCCTTGCGGCAGTTGACGCATTCACCGCAGGAGTTGACCATGCAGCCGACTCCGACGCGGTCGCCGACAGAGTAGGTGGTGACCTCGGGGCCGACTTCGGCGACGATGCCGGCGATTTCGTGGCCGGGGGCCAGTGGGTAGGACTGTGGCCCCCAGTCGCCGCGGACGGTGTGGATGTCGGAGTGGCAGATGCCGGCGAACTTGATGTCGATCAACACGTCGTGCGGGCCGACATCGCGCCGTTCGATGGTGGTGGGGGCCAGATCCTCCGTCGCGGAAGGGGCGGCGTAAGCGTTAACGGTAAGCATGGTTCTCCTGGTTCAACGATGGATGGATGGTTTGCCATAAGGGGAGGGCGCGGCCGCGGAGGGCGCGTATCCGTTTGTCTACTGCTTCGGGGGTGCTGTGCCCTCTGAACGCGATGACACCTGCGGTGAGGTCGAGTCCTGTCTTGACGAGTGAAAGGGCCATCCCATTGTAGTTGCCGATCAGAGGATACCCATCGTGCCTGCGGTGAACGACGAGGTTGAAGGAGCCGTCGAACATGGAAATCGTCGTGTCGGCGTTCGCGTCGCTTGCCGCGTTGATGCTGGTTTGCAGCCGGGCCGCTACATCTTCGAAGGTAGTGCCTCGAAGGCTGGAACGGTCTAAGTCTTGCTCAGCAGCTTGATCCCGTCGGGCTGTAGTTCACCCGTGGGGAACACGTGTCCTTCGAAGTCGATGATTTCCAGGCGTAAGGCGATCGGCCGGCAACGGAGGGGTACGGGCTTATCGGTGGCATCGGCCAGGATGAAGATGTCTGGCGCATGGTTTACGTGCGCGGTTCTGATGAATCAGGTTCGCGACGGCGCGGCCGGTGAGCGTTAAAAGAGCGACCGCCGCAGGGGTTAGGGCTTCTGCGGCGGTCGCTGGGTTGGACTGATCGTTGGAGGAATATGGTTCGATCAGTCCGTCAATCTGTGGTGCTGTGGTGCTGTTTTGGTGGTGCGGTTATGCGTTGGTGTTGCTGCGGCGGACCATAAAGGTTCCGCCGGCTGCTGCTGCCAGGACCAGGCCGCCACCGAGGGCGAGGATGGCGGTGTTGGAACCGGTTTCCTGGGCGACGCCGGTGTCGGCGCCGCCTGCTGGCATGTCGCCCATCTGTGAGGCTACGAGGGTTCCACACAGTGCCGGTGAGGTGGCGCCGAGGGGAAGTGAGGGCTCCAGGTCGCTGGGTGCGCTGAAGGCCTCTGTCGTGGCGGTGACGGTGGCGGGGTCCAGGCCGTGGACGACGACGACGGCGGTACCGGCTTCGAGGGAGGCCTTGGTTGCGGCGTCGAGGTCGATTTCACGGTCGATGGTGTAGCTGCCGCCCTGGCCGCCGAGCGCGAGGTTCAGGCCCTCGGCCGGGGTTGTTGCACCGGAGGTGGTCAGGGTGGTGAGGATTCCACCGTAGGAAGCAGCACCGTCGGTGGTGCTGAGGATTCCGTCGCCATTGGCGTCATCAGCGGTGGTGGGGCACTCACCCAGGGCTCCGCCGTGGATGTGCTGGACGTGGGGGTAGGGTGCGTCCATGAAGGTCTCGGCGAGACCGGAGACCTGCAGGTTGACATGGGCCTTGTCGCCGGTGACGTCGACGGTGACAGTGCCCGAACCGGTGGTGCCGCTGAGCTGGCCCAGGGTCGAGGAGTAGGACTCATCTGCTGCCATGGCCGGCGACGATGCCATGGCCAGGGCGCCGAGGGCGAGGGTGGGAACTGCAAGGAAGCGCATTGCCTTGTTCATGAGAATAATTCCTTCACTGTGCGGTGAACGCGCGTCCCGGTCGGACACGCTCGAATAATGATTCGGAGCACTCCGAAGCGTGGATTGGTTTTACCTCCACATAAAATTCCGGGGGCCCAGCACCCTCGACTTCGCGGTGCTTCTGCTCACAGTAAGCAGGAATACCTCTGCTTGGGAAGCAATTATGTGTGGCAGATGTGACACAAGAGATTCGTCGGTGAAAGCCCCGCTAACAGGTAGAACCCAGAAATCAGCTGTAGTGTCTACTGCATTTTCATGTGCGAGTGAGTGATGGCAGGACATTTCTGCCCTGTCGAGAGCGGTGGAGAACGGAACCAGCGGTCTCCACCGTATGTTCTCCGGCGTTTTCACTCTGGTCGCAACTCTCCGCGGATTCGACGGCAGGGGATATCCGGCTGTGCCGATCCCCCAGTCGGACCGGCGAGGCAATCATCGCCTCGACGTGGCCCGGCCGAAGAAGGGCTTCGAGGTCTTGTCCCGATGCGCGAAAACCGGGATTATTCCACTTACCGATTGTCGGGCGGTTCGAACTGTGGAGGCATCATCATGAAGTTGCGCTACGGATTATCAGCTCTTATCCTTGCGGCGCTTCTCATGGGCGCCACCGCCTGCGGGTCCGGTGCCGGACCAGGTGCCACCGAGGCGACCACCCCGCCGACTGAAGTTGCGGCACCGGAATCTGCGGCGGCGACAGCCGGCGCAGGAACCTCCGCACCAGCGTCCTCTGCTGCGATTTCTTCTGCGGAAGCTGCGCCGGCAGAAGAAGTCCTGATCACCATCGCGGACTTCGAATACGTAATGCCTGAATCCATCGCGCCCGGCGCAATGGTGACGGTAATCAATGAAGACGATGCCCCCCATACGGTGACGGCCGAGGATGACGGGGGCTTCGACGTCGATGTCCAGGGTGGTGAAACAGTGACCTTCACTGCTCCCGACGAGCCCGGTGAGTATGCCGTCATCTGCGTCTACCACCCAGGAATGTCCAGCACCCTGGTCATCCGATGAGCGCCCCGGGAAGTACCGGCGGACAGCCGAGTGCGCACCCCACCGGGAAGGGGCGTTCTCCGGGCAGGTCGACTGCGCGCAATAGCCCGCTGATGATCCTCCTGCGCGTGATCATTGCGGCGGGCCTGATCGTCAGTGCGGTCATCCACTTCCAGCTCGCGCCGGGGTTCCAGCAGGCCGCCCCGGCCGGAATAGGCGGGGGTAACCTGTTCCGGATCCAGGCCGTTGTGGCCGTCCTTGCCGCCCTGTACGTCCTGGTCAGGGGAGACCGGCCCGCGTACGCTTTTGCGGCAGTGGTCGCCCTTTCGGCACTGGCAGCGGTGGTCCTGTACCGGTACGTGCAGGTTCCTGCAATCGGTCCAATTCCATCGATGTATGAGCCCGTCTGGTATGCGCAGAAGGCACTCACCGCAGTAGCAGAGGCTATTGCCGGCCTCCTTGCCGTCCTCGGTTACCTCCTCCTGCACCGCCGCCGAAACGTCAGTTAGGCAGTTCCCAAACTTTCAAGCTGGAATTGCGTCGCCGAGCGTGAGGAAAGGAGTGCCGGCATCGGTCATGACGCCCAGCGCCTGCAGAAGTCCTGGGCCCGTTCCGGAGCCGGGGCGGTTGCCGTGGGCGATGATGATGGATCCCGGACCGGCGGCTCTGGTCTCGGTCGTGACGGCGCCGGCAGGGTAGGTTGCTCCGCCGTCGCCGTTGACGCTGAAACCGGCAGGGATCAGACCCAGGTCGTGACAGATCCGCGCCGAGACGTCGTCGAAATATGCCGTACCCGGCCGGAAGAATCGTGGTCGCTGACCGGTGAGCGCCGTCAGTACGGCGTCGTTTCCCATGATCTCGTCATAGACGCTACCGGTATCTGCAGTTCCCGGGATGCCGTAGGCCGAGTTTCCGGTGACGCTCAGCGGGAGGTGGTCCGTTCCATGGTTCGCCAACTCGAACAGCGGGTTGTCCGCCAAGTCCGCGGCAAGGGGCCGGTTGTCGGCGACCCAGCGTGCGTTGAGGAAAAGGGTTGCCGGGACACGTAGGCGCTGCAATCCTGAAATAAGATCCGGGTCGAAGCTATTGCCACCGGCGCCGCCGCAGAAATCCAAGGTCAGCGCAACGCCTTGCGAGCCGTTCGGTATGCGCGAGACCACCCCTGGTGCCTCGAGTCCCCAGTAGTAGGGGGACCGGCCGGCGTGCCGATCGATGATCTCGTCCCGGCTGGGCAGGCGATGCGGTTCCGGGCCTGCGGGCGGCGGCACGACGGGCGGCGGCACTACGGGCGGCGGCTCACCGGGCGTGAGCCGTGGAACCGTCGACGGCGGATTGGACGGGGACGGGACGGATGGGGCGGATGACTGGACGACGTCATTCGTAGCTTGGCGCACCCCGCAGCCGGTAAGGATCAGCCCCATGCCGATCGCCAGAACAGTTCGGCGCCCAGGGTTGTGCGCCATTAATCTGCTCCTCTTAGGGCGAAGCCCATGCGTAACACCTATAACACCAGTAACAGCGCTAACAGTAGTACACGGCTCGTCCTCCGGGAGAGGCGCAGTTCTCCCGGTCCCGACAGTGTTGTTGCCGCGAAATGGTTATCTGGGGCTGATCACACGTATGGGCTTACCGTCAAGAAAGGCATTGATCGACTCAACAGCACCCTGGAAGAACAATTCATAGTTCTGCCGGGTGACATAACCGAGGTGCGGAGTGAGCAGGGTGGAGGGCGCGGTCAACAGCGGATTCGTTGCAGCGATCGGTTCCGTGTCGAAAACGTCGATTCCGGCGCCACCGATCCGGCGGCTTCCCAGGGCCACCGCCAGGGCGTCCTGATCGGCGATGCCCGCACGGGACGTGTTCACGATGATGGCAGTGGGCTTCATGGCATGCAGATGCCGCTCGGTGACGAGGCCCGCTGTTCGCGGGCTCAGCTGCAGATGGATCGACAATACGTCCGAGCGTTGGAAGAGGTCGTCCTCCGACACCCATTCCACTCCCCTGTCGCGCGCCAGCTGTGGAGTCAGATGCTGGCTCCATGCAATAACGTCCATGCCGAAGGCAAGGCCGACGGCGGCAACCTTGGTGCCGATCCTTCCTAGCCCGAGCACGCCCAGTGTCGAACCGGCAAGGCCCGACCCGATGGAACCGGATTGCCAGTGGCCGTTCCTCAGGGACTCTTCCTCGATTCTCAGATTGCGCTGAAGCGCCAGTATCAGGGCCCACGTCAGTTCGACGGTCGGTGTGCCCAGCGACTCGGTTCCGCACACGAGTACGCCGGCACCTGCATCAACTGCCGCATTTCGCATTCCGGTCGTGACGATCAGGCGCAGCCTCGGTAGGCGCTTGATGACCTCAGCCCTCAGCGGTGTCCGCTCGCGCATCACGACCACTATGTCGAAGCCCTTCAGGCGCTCCACCAGGGCTTCTTCATCGGTCAGGTGGTCGGAAAAGAAAACAAGGTCCAGAGGGTGCTCGCCGGAATGCCAATCGGCCATTCGCTCGGCAACCGCCTGGTAATCGTCGAGCACCGCGACCCGCGTTGCTGATCCCTTATTCGATGTCATGTGGTCAGTCCTCAGTTCAGTCTCGACGGCTCTCGAGCGGATCGGAACCCTGCAGTGTGTCCACCATCTTCGCGATGGCCGGGGTTGGTAGTGCATGCTTCTCGCCGCGACGGATCAGTGCACCTCCGATCGCGTCGAGCTCGCTCGGTCTTCCCGCAGCTATGTCGAGCTGCAGGGAGGACCTCATCCCAGGCGGAAGGCCGTGCAGCGCCTCTGCCACGGTGGTAACGGTTGTCGGCAGGCCGTCCGCTGTTGCAACATTGCTGACTTCCGCCAGGAGCCCCGCGGTGAGGTTCTCGTCGCGGGTGAGGGCAGGACCGATCGGTAGGTCCCAGTACGTTGTCAGGAGCGCCAACGGAGCCAGGAACCGAAACTTGTTCCACAGGACAGCATCCTCGGAATCGCGGGCCGTGACTTTGATTCCAGCCTTGCGGAGCGCCTCGACCGTCGCGGAATCTGCACTTTCCACGGGAACAGCGATTCGAAGGAAAGGGCTTCGATGCTCGATAACCGACGGGGAGAACCGTGCCGCCTCCACCGTGATGGCCGCGCCGGCGATGGACGCTCCGGGGCAGGATTCCCGTAGCTCCTGCATATGATCCAAACCGTTAAGCAACGAGATGATCTCGACCGGAACTGCCGCGCGGATGATCGGAATCGAATCCGGAAGGGCAAATGCCTTGGTGGCCAGAATTATCCGCGCTCCGTGTGGGACGGTTTCCTGTGCAGGCACGGGAGCGGTCCAACTCCCGTATTGCCCACTTCGAATGGTGAGACCGTCATCGTTGATCGCCTTGGCGGCGTCCGGCCGTGCGACAGCGACGACGTCCTCACCTGCGCGGTGGAGCAGTGCGGCGACCAGGCCGCCAACCGCCCCTGGACCGACTACGGCAATCCGGCCTCGTTCGTCCGTCATTTCTGGCCTTTCGGTGGTGACGGGCCCTACTTCAGGACCGCCGGTCGGGTATGGATCGCTATGGTAAATTTTGCACGTCAAGCGCGCCGGAGCTTTTCATCGGAAACCCAACAGGGAGCAGCACACATGTCAGTCGTAGTAGGTTACATACCCACGCCGGAAGGCCGGGCGGCTCTCCAGCGTGCAATCGAGGAATCACGACTCCGGAAGGCGAAGCTTGTCGTCGTCAATTCCCAAGACAGCGGGAAGCCCATCAGTGGCCAGGAAAAAGGCCAGTACGAGCTCGAGCTGAAGGAGATGGAGAAGAGCGTCGCGGATACCGGTGTGGAGTACGAGATCCGGACGATGGCTCGGGGTACGCTCCCGAGCGAGGACCTGACCGCGGTTGCAGAGGAGACACGGGCCGAGCTGATCGTCATCGGTATGCGTCGGCGGAGCCCCGTGGGAAAGCTGTTCCTCGGCTCGAACGCACAGGAAGTCCTCCTGAGCGCCAATTGCGCGGTCCTCTCGGTCAAGGCGGCAAGATAAAGCCTCCCCGACGCTTGTCGGGGCCACCGGCGGCCGGCCGCCAGTCGGGGCCACCGGCGGCCGGCCGCCACTAGAGTAACCTTTTTCACCCTGGTATCACTTCATCGCGTTCGTCGGTGGGTGGGAGGGCTCGCTGAAAATTCTGCTGCACGGCATGGTCCGAGGCGCCGAGCGCTTCGGATATCCCCCACGCTGTCTCCTTGGCACGAGATCCCAGCAGTGCCGCCCGGCCCTCATCGATGCGCATGGACGGCACCGACAGGCCGACAGCTCCGATGACGCCGCCCGTATGGTCGAAGATCGGCGCGGCAACCGCCCGGATCCCCGTGGTCCGCTCCGCATTGGAATCCGCCCAGCCCTGATCCCGAATCCGGCTCAACTCCGCCCGCAGCCGTTCGGGGTCGGTGACCGTGGCAGGTGTCACCGGACGGATCGAGCGTGAAAGCCACCACTCCTGGCGCTCCCAGGGAAGGAAGGAGAGTATCACCTTGCCGGGAGCACCATGGGGCAGGGGTACGGGCACCCCGATGTCGGTGTAGTGCCTCCGAATTTCTTGACGGCTTTCGGCCTGGTCGATGACGGCGCGTTCGCCGGTGGACAGCAGCTCGTGCAGCCCGACCGTCTCGTCCACCTCGTCGCGCAGCTTCATCATGAACGGCATGGCGACATCGCGGAACGTGGTGGGGATAGCGCCGTTGCGCGCCAGTTGAATCAGGAGCGGACCAAGACCGTAACGCTTGTCCGAAGTCTGTCTAATGAGTCGGTTGGCCGCCATGGACACGAGGATGCGGTGCGCGGTGCTGGTAGACAGGCCGGTGCGCTTCGCCACCTCGGTGATCCCCAACTCCGGACTGCGGGAGTCGAAGCATCGCAGGATCGCCACTGCACGGTCGATTGACTGCACGCCGCTGCGCAGCTTTGCGCCGTCGTCGTTTTCCATTCAGACCCCTTGACACTTTTTGGCGGAAGCCCTAGGGTGATGTGAGTCACTTCCCGAAGAGCGGTAGTGCATCCCACTATACAGGAAAGGAGCGATATGCTCCCTCTCGACGGATTTCGGGTCCTCGACCTCACAAGATTCCTCTCCGGGCCCTATTGCACGATGGTTCTGGCGGAAATGGGCGCGGACGTCATCAAGATCGAGGTGCCCCACACCGGAGCTGATGAACGCCGGTTCGCGCCGAAGGTCAATGGCGAGAGCTACCCCGGTGCCATGCCGAACCGCAGCAAGCGAAGCATCTCCCTCGACCTGAAGACTGAGGAAGGGAAAAATCTCCTCCTCAAGATGGCGGAGGACGCAGATCTCGTGATCGAGAACTTCCGTCCCGGCGTCGCCAAGCGGCTCGGAATCGACTACGAATCCGTCCGGAAGGTGCGCCCGGACATCCTTTACTGCTCCATCAGCGGCTTCGGCCAGACCGGCCCGTACAAGCACCGCCCCGGCTTCGACATCATGGCCCAGGGCGTCGGTGGCTTCCTGCGGATGACGGGCGAGCCGGGAGGAAAGCCTGCGAAGGTCGGTATCGCGATCAACGACATCGCCGCCGGCATGACCGCGGTCTACTCGATCATGGGCGCGCAGATGCTTCGCCAGAAAACCGGCGAGGGCCAGTACATGGACATCTCCATCCTGGAAGCAGGCCTCGCCTGGACCGTCTGGGAATCGGGGGCATACTTCTCCGGAGGGGAAGTCCCCCAGGCCACCGGAACCAGGCACCGCCGCTCCACCCCCTACCAGGCCTACCGCACAGCCGACGGGTACGTCACGATCGGCGCTGCGAACGACCGTCTCTGGGAGCGCCTTGCCGTCGAGGCCCTGGACAGGAAGGAGTGGCTCAACGATCCCCGGTTCGTCACGCTCCCGGACAGGATGGCGAACATCGACGAGCTGGAACGCGAAATCGAAGCCATCACCATGACGAAGACCACGGATGAGTGGATCGCGATCATCGATGGAGTCGGTGTTCCCTGCGGCCCCGCGCTGACCTACGACCAGACACTTCAGAACGAGCAGATCCTGGCACGGGAAATGATCGTCGACGTCGAGCACCCGATCATGGGTGGAATGAAAACCATCGCGCCGCCCACGAAGTTCTCGAATATGGACTACAGCGTCCGCGGACCCGCCCCCTGGCTCGGTCAGCACACTGCCGAGGTCCTTCGGGAGGCAGGCCTGGATGACGCGACGATCGAAAAGCTCTTCACCGACGGTGTCGCCTTCGACGCCCACCCCACCCTCCAGAGGAGCGACACCAATGTCTGACGAAATACTGGTCGAGCGCCGGGGAGCAATCGCAACCGTCATCCTCAACCGGCCGAAGAGCCATAACGCCATCACCATCGGGATGTACACCGAACTGCCCGGAGTGGTCTCCGAACTCGACGACGACCCCACCGTCAAAGTGATCGTGCTGCGGGGAGCGGGCGAGAAGTCCTTCGCCTCCGGAGCGGACATCAGCGAATTCGAGAAGGAACGGGGAAACGCAACCAGCGCGCGGAACTACAACGAGCGGGTCGCGGAAGCGGAACATGCCATCGAAGGGTTGAAGAAGCCCACGATCGCGATGATCCACGGCTACTGCATCGGCGGTGGTGCCGGCCTGGCGCTGGCCTGCGACATCCGGTTCGCCGACACCAAGGGCCGGTTTGCCATCACGCCGGGAAAGCTGGGGCTGGTCTACAGCCTCGAGTCGAGCAAGCGCGTGGTGGATCTGGTAGGTCCGGCCCGCGCCAAATGGATCCTCCTCTCCGGTCTGCAGATCCACGCCGAGCGTGCCCTCGCCCTGGGCCTGTTCGATGAACTCTCCGCACCCGAGGAACTCGAGCAGTTCACCTACGACTTCGCTGAAACGGTCTGCTCACGTGCCCAGTTCAGTGTCCGGGCAGGCAAGGAGATGGTGCGCCGCATCGTCCTTGGCCAGGTGCAGGACGACGAAGACACCATCAACCTCCGCAACTCGTCCTTCGACACCGAGGACTTCGCTGAGGGCGTCCAGGCTTTCCTCGCGAAGAGGCCGCCGAACTTCCAGTGGTCCTGACCGTGTCCGACACCATTTTCGACGGGGCGGTGGACCAGGCCCGCAGCGCAGCCGGCGATTCCAACCAGGAATTCGGAAATTTCTTCCTGTCCCGCTTCCTGAACCTGGACATCAGCTATGACGACGCTCAGCAGAGCTGCATCGTAGTGCTGCCGTACGCCGCCCACCTCCGCAATCCCCAGGGTTCGGTGCACGGGGGCATCATCGCGACCGCAATGGATATCTCGATGGGCCATCTGTGCCATCGTTACCTCTCGACGGCTGTAACCCTGGAAATGAATTTCCGTTATTTCCGCCCCCTCGAAGGAACGGGGCGCTGCGTCGCCACCATCCTTCGTGCGGGACGGCGGATCGTACACCTTGAATCGCGCCTCACCGACGAAAGCGGCCGTCTGGTCGCCTTCGCGGTCGGCTCCTGGCACCGGCTCGACGGCGAATAACCTTTCGCTCACCGAGGCAAATATCCACCCGCTCCGCAATACAACGACGTTACGAGGAGAAGAGAAAGCAATGCGCAGTAAGAAAATCATCACCACAGTGGCAGCACTGACGCTTATCGCGTCCCTGACCGCCTGCGGCAACGACGCCGGTTCCGGAGCCGAAGGCGGGGCTGACTATCCCTCGGAGGATATGGACTGGACGATCGCGTTCGGGGCCGGTGGCGGTAACGACATCATGGCCCGCACCATGGTGGACATCATCAACCAGTACGAGTTGTACCCGGAGAACATCTCGCTGGAGAACCGTGAAGGCGGAAGCGGCGCCACCGGTTGGGGTTACGTGTTCAGCAAGGCCGGCAGTGGCTATGACATCTCCACCACCTCGGGCTCGCTCATCACTACGCCCTTGCAGTCGGACACCGGCTGGACCTTCGAGGACTTCACTCCGATCGGGCTGTTCGCCACTGACGATGCAGTGTTCGTCGTCCCTGAGGGTAGCCCGTACGAAACCTGGGAGGACTGGGTTTCCTACGCCCAGGAGCAGGAAACCGTCGTCGTCGGTGGAATCGGTACCGTCAACGTCGACCTCATCCTGCATGAGCTGCTCGCCGAGGCCGCTGGGTACGAGATCGACTACGTGCCGTTCAACGAGGAAGGCCAGCTCCAGACCTCACTGCTGTCCGGGGCGCTGGACGCCATCGTCTCGAACACCGGTTCGGTCCTCGGGCAGATCGAGGCGGAGGAAGTGACACCACTGCTGTTCACCGGTGTTGAAAGGCTGGACGTCATTCCCGATGTCCCCACCGGTGAGGAAAAGGGCATCGAAAACCTCCCCGCCATGCCCCGCGGAATGATCCTCCCTCCCGACGCTCCGGCGGAAGCCAAGGAATGGTGGATCACCACCATGAAGGAAGTTGTCGAAACCCCGGAGTGGAAAGAATACGTCGCCTCCAACTACCTCACGGAGAACATCCTTTGGGACCAGGAATTCTTCGATTCCCTTCGGGAGACCACTGACAGCTTCGAAACCACTCTGAAAGAGGCCGGGGCGCTTTGAGCCACTCCGTCATCAAGGGTGAAGCGGAACCTGAGGGGGTGGGCCGCTCCGGCTGGCGCCGGAGGCCCGCCGCCAAGACGATTTTCCTCGCCGTGCTGCTGCTGGTCCTCGCTGCTTATACGGAAATAGCTTTCGGGATGGAGGCTACGACGACGTCGGGCCGCATCGGGGCAGGGTTCTTCCCGAGGATCATCGGCGGCTCGGCAGCGGTGCTGACCCTGATCGCGCTGGTGCAGAGTATGCGTGCCGGCTCCGGCGAGGACGACGACACCGTCGACCTCGAGGAGGACATGGGGGAGGGCGACCTCGGTCACCATCCGAAAGCCATGATCATCACGATCGCCCTGACGATGGCCTTCGTGGCGACCCTCACCACCCTGGGTGCGATCATCTCCGGCGTCATCTTCATGTTTGCGCTGCTGTGGTTCCTGAACCGGACCCACCTGGTGACGAATATCGTGCTCAGCCTCGGCCTGCCCCTGGCGATGTACCTCCTCTTCCAAACATTCCTCAATTCGGGTTTGCCCGAGGGAATCCTTCCGCGCTTCTAGCAGCGGAATCCGACTCGGCTCGAAGGAGAGTTAGCTTGGACGTCTTCAATAACCTCGCTGGGGGGATTGTTTCGATCCTGACCCTGCAGAACATTCTGCTACTGGGGGCTGGGGTCACCCTGGGTATGATCGTCGGCGTCATGCCCGGCCTCGGTCCATCGGCGGGCCTCGCGATCCTGCTGCCGCTGACCTTCGGGCTGGACCCCACCGGCGCGATCGTGATGATGGCCGCCGTGTACTACGGATCGATGTACGGCGGCACGATCACCTCGGTCCTGATCAATACCCCGGGCGAGTCGGCGACCGTCGCCAGTACCTTCGACGGTTATCCGCTGGCGAAACAAGGCCGGGCGGGGCCCGCGCTGATCATGGCCGCCATCGCTTCCTTCATCGCGGGCACGATTGGTGCGGTCCTGATCAGTTTCTTCGCGCCGAGCGTCGCGTCGGTCGCCCGCACCTTCGGTCCGCCCGAACTGTTCCTGATCGTCGTCGTAGGACTGCTGACGCTCATCGTCATCGTCGGAAAGAATCGCCTTCTCGGTGTGATCTCGGCACTCATCGGGTTCGCCCTGGCAACCGTCGGCATCGATGTCGGAATCGGCGCACAGCGCTACACCTTCGGCTCCACCGAACTCATCAACGGAATCGACTTCATCCCGGTGGCCATCGGGCTGTTCGGTGTGGGGGAGATCCTTCATGCCATGTGGCGCGGTGGGCACCTCGAGAAACTCGATTATCAGAAGATCTCGCTCCGAGGCAAGGGTTTCTGGCCCACACGGGCTGACTTCAAGGAATCCAATGGCGCGATGCTGCGCGGCTCCTTCCTCGGTTTCTTCACCGGAACCGCGCCCGGCGCCGGGGCGACCGTTGCCTCGCTCATGTCCTACAACGTCGAGAAATCGATTTCGAAGACGCCCGAGCGTTTCGGCAAGGGTGCCATGGCGGGACTGGCCGGACCGGAGGCAGCCAACAACGGTGCTTCCGCCGGTGCAATGGTGCCGCTGCTGACCCTCGGCATACCGGGATCATCGTCGACGGCGGTCCTCCTGGCCGCATTCCTGATGTGGGGCCTGCAGCCGGGCCCGTTGCTGATGGAACAAAACCCCGAATTCGCCTGGGGACTGATTGCCAGCATGTATCTCGGCAACGTGATGCTCCTGCTGATCAACATCTTCATGATTCCGACGTTCGCCAACGTCGCGAGGGTGCCGTTCCGTGTGCTCGCTCCCGCAATCATCCTCATCTGCGCACTCGGCACCTACACCATCCACGGCAGCATCCTCGAAGTGTGGATCATGCTCGCCTGCGGCGTGCTCGGGTTCTTCATGCGCCGTTACGGCTTCTCTCCGGCCGCCCTCGTTATCGCGCTGGTCCTCGGACCTCTTGCAGAGGAGACGCTGCGCCAGACAATGATCATCTCGGGCGGCAGCTTCGGGATTTTCTTCGAACGTGCAACGTCGATGTGGCTGCTGGCAGTCATGGTCCTCCTCGTCGCCGTTCCGCTCCTGAGTCCCTGGATCAAGCAGATCGTCAATGTCCGGGTTCGGGACGTCGGAAGGCGCCGCCGTGAGCAGCGGCGCGCTGATGAGAAGAATGATGTGAACTCCTGACCCTTTGACTGCTCGCCCCGCACGGAGCGAGCGGTCAAAGCCACATTGCAACACCGGAAGTGAACAAAAGGAAGCGGGTGTAAGCGCCGGCGCCACTGGAGGAGCATCACTATGGCACGAGCCGCGCGGCCGGGACGATGGCTTTGGATGCTCGTAGCGGCAGCCATCCTCAGCCAGGGCTCCTTGAACCTGGCCCGGTTGCTGATCTCCTACAAGGCCCTGGCACTGGGAGGCGACGCCGTCGCCATCGGATTCATCTCGGCCGCCTTCGCGATCCTGCCTGCAGTTGTCGCCATCTCGCTCGGCCGGTTGTCGGACAGGACCGCCTGGTTGCGGCCGCTGATCGCCACTGGATTGCTGACCCTCACCGTCAGTTGCCTGCTGCTATCCGGTTCGGCTTCACTGCTGCTCGTGGCTGTCGGTAGCGCCGGGCTGGGATTGGGCCATCTCGCCTTCGCCATCGCGGCGCAGTCCATGATCGCCAAGCGATCCGATCCCGACTCGATGGATGCCGGCTTCGGTTGGTTCACCGCTGGATTCGCCCTGGGCCAGATGGTGGGCCCGCTCCTCGCCGGCGGGCTTCTCAGCAACCGAGGCGCTACCACCGTCGCGGGCCGTCTCGCGGACATCGACCAAGCCCTGTTGCTTGCCGGACTGCTGGCCCTGATCGCCGTCCCACTGATCCTGGTGAGGATTGGAAGCCGTGGAATGGCCGGCACCGCGGTCAAGGGAGCTGCAACCCTGGACGTGAAGGACTCGGTCGGCATGATCCTCGGACGCCCCGGGGTGAAGTCCAACATGCTGGCAAGCCTGGCTCTCCTGACCACCATGGACATTCTCATCGCGTTCCTGCCGCTGATCGCCGAGCAGCAAGGTGTCCCTCCGCTGGTCGTGGGTCTGCTGCTCGCCCTCCGCGCCGCGGCCACCATTCTGTCCCGCATGCTGTTGACCGTCCTCCTGCGTCGATGGAGCCGGAACCAGCTGGTGTTGGCGAGCCTTTTCGGTGCGGCACTCGGCCTGGTCGTGCTGCCGTACGTGCTCGAGAACATCTGGATTGCTGCCGCGTCCCAGATTCTGGTCGGCTTCTTCCTCGGCCTCGGCCAGCCCCTGACCATGGCATTGATATCCCGGGCCGTGAGGGAAGAATCACGGGGGGCGGCCCTCGCCATCCGACTGCTGGGCAATCGGATCGGCCAAATCGTCCTGCCGGCGGCAGCGGGACTCGCGGCAGCTCCGCTGGGACCGAGCGGCGCCATCTGGATGACCTGCTTCGTGCTGGGTGCCGCGGGCGCAGTCAAGGGTATCGGCGACCGCCGTCCCCCTCCACCGGGATGAACAGAGCGACATCCGCGGTACTGGAAGCCCCTGCGGTGTAGGATCGTAACGCTTCACCAAACACATACGACAGGGGAGCGCCGTTCCGTCGCAGCCAGTGCTGCCGGAGCCGGGCGCTGAGAGTGCGGACAGCCGCAGACCCTCGAACCTGATCCGGTTAGTACCGGCGAAGGGAGTCGAGTTCTCAGAGTGTTTCTAGGAAGACCCTTCCCTGGAATACCCTCCCCTCCTGTACCTCAGGAGGATTCTGCATCATGGCAACAACGGCCCCCAAAGGCACTCAAACCCGCAGCCTCGAATGGCGCGTCGTCGACATCGTGGTGGCCTCGGTCATCGCGGTGGCAGTCGGCGTCGTCTTCTTCGCCTGGTCCGCGGGCTACTCGCTCATCAGCGGCATCACCGCCGCGTTCCCGCCGCTCGGAGGCCTGTACGTGGGCGGCTGGCTCATTGCAGGCGTCCTTGGCGGGCTCATCATCCGCAAGCCCGGTGCCGCTCTCTACTGCGAAGTCCTTGCAGCAGTAGTGTCGATGGCCCTCGGCACGCAGTGGGGTCTCCTCGTGGTCATCTCCGGCGCTATCCAGGGCCTCGGCGCCGAACTCGTGTTCCTGCTCTTCCTCTATCGACGCTGGAACCTGGGCGTCGCGCTCCTCGCAGGGCTCGGCGCCGGTATTGCCCTGGCGATCAGCGAGAACATCCTGTACAACTCGCTTTGGGCCATCGACTGGCAGCTCCTCTACCTGCTTTTCGCTTCCATTTCCGGCGTCGTCATCGCGGGCCTGCTGTCCTGGCTCGCGATGCGGGGGCTCGCCAAAACGGGAGTGCTCTCCTCCTTCGCCGCGGGTCGCACGGCCGACGTGTGACCCAGCACACCACGGCGCCCGTTGCCGTCACCGCCCGGAACTGGGGGTGGCGGCATGCGGGCCGCAGCCGCTTCGCGGTGAGGGGAATCGACCTCGAAGTCGAGCCCGGCGAGCGGATCCTGCTCCTCGGCGCATCCGGTGCCGGCAAGTCCACGCTCCTTTCCGCTCTGGCCGGTGTGCTGGGGAACGACGACGAGGGTGAACAGGAGGGCACCCTCCTCCTCGACGGCGGCAGTCCCGCCTCCCAGCGCGGCCGAGCCGGATTGGTGCTGCAGGATCCCGATTCGCAGGTCGTCCTTGCGAGGGTGGGCGATGAAGTGGCCTTCGGAGCCGAGAACCTTTCGGTTCCGCGCGCGGACATCTGGGAACGCGTGCACCGCGCGCTCGACGACGTCGGGCTGAATGTTCCGCTCGACCGCTCCACCTCGGCGCTGTCCGGCGGGCAGAAGCAGCGTCTCGCGCTTGCATCGGTCCTGGCCATGCAGCCGGGCCTCCTGCTGCTCGACGAACCGACGGCCAACCTCGATCCGCAGGGCGTGATCGACGTGCGCAACGCCGTTGTCCGGGTGCTTGACCGGGTTCCGGCGACGCTCGTTGTGGTCGAACACCGCGTTGAGGTGTGGGCGGGCGTTGTCGACCGCGTGGTGGTGCTTGCCGCCGACGGCGGAATCCTCGCGGACGGCACCCCGGAGGAGATTCTCGGCAAGGAAGCCGCCCGCTGCAGCCTTGCCGAGGCTGGAGTCTGGGTGCCGGGTCGGAGACCGGCGGTGGAAGGCCCGCGGCCCGGCGCCGGCGGGGAGGTACTGCTGTCCTCGGCCAACCTCGCGGTGGCACGGACGAAGCGGGGACCGGAGGTTCTTGCGGGCGTGGACGTCGAGTTGCGTGCCGCATCGGCCCTCAGCATCGTAGGCCCCAATGGAGCAGGAAAATCGACGCTTGCCCTCACCCTGGCGGGGCTCCTGAAACCCCGCCGGGGAGAAGTCACGGCAGGTACGTCGCTCGCCCGCGGAGCGGGACCCGATCCTTCGAAGTGGCGGTCGGCGGAGCTGGTGCAGCGCATCGGCACCGTTTTCCAGGAACCCGAGCACCAGTTCCTCACCTCCACCGTGGCGGATGAGCTGGAGTTCGGGCCGCGCCGCGTGGCCCGCGAACCGGAGGCTTCCTTCCGCCCCCGTATCGCAGAGCTCGCCGGAAGACTCCGTCTCGATCATCTCCGCGCGGCGAATCCCTTCACCCTGTCCGGTGGGGAGAAACGGCGGCTGTCAGTGGCCACCATGCTCGCCACCAGCCCCGACATCCTGGTGCTCGATGAGCCGACGTTCGGACAGGATGCAGGAACCTGGGCGGAGCTCGTCGGTCTGCTGCGGGAACTGGTCAGCGAGGGCGGCTGCGTCGTCTCGGTCACCCACGACACCGACTTCACTGAAGCGCTCGGCAACCGCGTCCTCGACGTCGGGTCTGTTGCTGACGCCCGGCGGGATTCGCGATGAGCAGTGACATTCTCACGCCGTCGCTGACGGGCAGCACGCTGATCCGCGCGAATCCGCTTTCCAAGCTCTTCGCCGCCGGGATGATCACCGCGGTGGTGATGCTCAGCATCGACTGGGTCAGCGCTGCGGTGGCCCTCGGATGTGAGATCCTGCTGATGCCGCTGCTCGGCATCAGTGTCCGCGGTCTGCTGCTCCGGGCCTGGCCCCTGCTCATCGCAGCGCTGGTGGCCGCCTACGGCACGGCACTGCTCGCCGAAAAGACAGGCGACGTACTGCTGGAGATCGGTCCGGTTCTTTTTACCGAGGGGTCCGTGTCCGCAGGATTCGCCATCGGGATCCGGGGCCTCGCGCTGGCCCTGCCCGGTATTTTCCTCGCCGTCTCCACCGACCCGACCGATCTGGCCGATGCCCTCGCGCAGAAGCTGCGCGCGCCGCACCGCTTCGTGCTCGGCGCGCTCGCGGCACTGCGCCTGGTGGGCCTTCTGGTGGAGGAGTGGCAGACCCTCGGGCTCGCGCGTCATGCCCGCGGTGCAGGAGCCGAAGGAAACGCGCTGGTACGCACGCGCAACTTCCTCGGCCAGGCTTTCGGCCTCCTTGTGCAGGCAATCCGGCGTGCCACCCGACTCGCGGTCGCCATGGAGGCGCGGGGCTTCGGGGCGGGCCGGCGTACCTGGGCCCGCGAGAGTAGATTCAGCCCGCTCGACGCGGTCGTCGCGGCGGGAGGTGTGGTAATCGCCGCGGCTGCACTGACGGCGGCCCTGCTGGCCGGGACCTGGAGCTTCCTCCTGTCCTGATGCCGGAAGGGCCGCCGCGACATGCGCCCGGCGGCTGAAGGAAGTCCCTAGAGCACGTCCGAGAGGAACGACTTCAGCCGCGGGGTCTGAGCGTTGTCGAAGAGGGCCGCGGGCGGTCCGCTTTCGACCACCACGCCGCCGTCCATGAACGTGACGGTGTCGGAGACGTTCCGGGAAAAGCCCATCTCATGGGTCACCACCACCATGGTCATTCCGGCCGTCGCGAGGTCGGCCATGAGCGCGAGGACGCCCTTGACGAGTTCCGGGTCCAGCGCCGAGGTCGCCTCATCGAAGAACATGACCTCGGGGTCCATGGCAAGGGCCCTGGCGATGGCGACACGCTGCTGCTGGCCGCCGGACAGGTTGGCAGGGCGAACCTCCGCCTTGTGCTTCAGCCCCACCTGGTCGAGTTGGGCCAGTGCCTTCTCGCGCGCCTCGTCCGCGGACATGCCGCGGAGCTTCCGCAGGGCCAGTGAGACGTTGTCCACGACGGTCTTGTGCGGGAACAGGTTGAACTGCTGGAACACCATGCCGATGCGGCGGCGCAGTTCGTCCGGATTGTCCTTGAGGACCGAGCGCCCGTCGAGCAGGATGTCGCCCTGGTCCGGTTCGATGAGCCGGTTCAGGACCCGCAGCAGGGTCGACTTGCCTGAGCCGGACGGACCGATCACCGAGGCCGTGGTGCCTCGCTCCACGTGCAGGTCGATACCGCGGAGCACATGGTTGGAACCGAAGGAGAGGTGGAGGTTGCGCCCGGTCAGGGTGCCTGATTCAAGCGTGCTCATGTTCTTGCTCCTTCGCCGATCCGGGCGGCGATATCATCGGGTTCGGGCTTCTCGCGCTTACCCATCCGCAGACGGTTGTCGATGTAGTTGACCAGGTGCGTCAGCGGAACGGTGAGGCACAGGTACAGCGCCGCCGCAGCGATAAGCGGTGAGAGATTGCCCGTATTGCTTGCCGCGTCATTGCCGATGCGGAACAACTCGCGCTCGCTGGCCAGCAGTCCGAGGAAGTAGATCAGGGAGGATTCCTTGATCAGGGCGATGAACTGGTTCACCAGGGCGGGCAGGACGCGGCGGACGCCCTGGGGGATGACTACCAGTTGCATCGAGGAGCTGTAGCTGAAGCCCAGCGCACGGGACGCTTCGAGCTGGCCCTTCTCGACGCTCTGGATTCCGGAGCGGAAGATCTCCCCGATGTAGGCGGCGGCCATGAGCGACAACGCCAGGATGCCCATCGGGAACGGACTCGTGCTGCCGGTCAGTTGCCGGAAGAGCGGACTCAGCCCGATCCCGATGAGCAGGATGATGACGACGGCGGGAACTCCCCGGAAGATGTCCGTGTACACGCGTGCGGCCCAGCGAAGCGCACGGTTCCGCGAAATGCCCATCACCGCGAGGATCATTCCGAGCACAGTCCCGATCACGCCGGAACTGATCGCAAGGATCAGGGTGTTCGGCAGGCCCACCGTGAGGAGTTCCGGAAGGACCGAACCCATTGCCTCCCAGTCGAAGAAGGTCTGCAGGAGTTGTTCGAAAGCGTTCATGCAGGGCCTACTTGACTTCTACGGCTTTGCTGCCGGGCTTCCAGTCGGTCGGCATTTCGCGTTCCGGGTACCATTCCTGGGTGAGCTCGGCCCAGGTGCCGTCCTCGATCACGGCGTCGAGGCCGGAATTCAGGGCATCGATCAGCGGCTGATTCTCGCTGTTGACTGCATAGGCAGTGAAGTTCTCCGTGTTGATGATGGTCTCGGCGATGGTGGTGCCGTCACCCTCCTTGACCTGGCCCGTGGCCTGCTGGGAGGGGGCCACCCAGGCATCGACCTGGCCGTTTGTGACGTTCGCGTAGACGGTGTTGTAGTCGGCGAAGCGGACGGGCTCCAGGCCCAGGGTGTTCGTCACGTAGTCGTCCTGGACCGTGCCCTGGACGACACCGATGCGGGTACTCTCCGACAGCGAGTCGAAGCCCGTGATCTCGGAGTCGCTCTTGGCAACGACAGCCATGTAGCCGAAGTCGTAGCCGTTGGTGAAGCCGACGCCTTCGCGCCGTGCCGCGGTGGTGGAGATCGAGGAGGAGCCGACGTCGAACTGCTTGTTCTGCACCTGGGCCAGAAGGGCGGAGAAATCGGTCGAGGCGAACTCGACCTCGAGGCCGAGCTCGTCGCCGATGGCGCGAAGCAGTTCGTTGTCGTAGCCGGTGAAGACACCGTTCTCGATGAAGATGTTGGGAGGCGCATCGGAAAGGGTGCCCACGCGGAGCGTGCCCTCGGTGACCAGCCCCAGCTTCGAGGTGTCGATCTGGTCCAGCGGTGTGGTTTCCTCGGTGGTGTACTGGTCGAGCGACTGCTGGTCGCTGCCGGCCAGGGCATCGGTGGTTTCCGCCGGCTCACTGCTGTTCGAGCCGCACGAGACGGTCAGGGCGAGCAGGGGGACGGTGAGGGCTGCAAGGATTTTTCGGGACAGGTTCATGGCTTCCTTCGATGGACGCGGCCCGGGTTGCGGGCGTGCGGAATCAGGGACGGGATGTTTCAGGGGGTGCCGGATGACGGCGGACGATGCTCGGCTCTGCTGTCTACTCGGGTGACACGCTCGCTGCTCCAGGCTGTGCGGGCGTTGGACGGCCATTGCCTTTCGGGCTGACCGGCATTCCGCCGTACTTGCCTACCGGGGGACTTGGCCCGGCGGCCGAATCTTCACCTGGAGCACCCCACTACGGGAGAGGGTTGCTGTCCAGCCGGCCAGGGCCTGTGGCTGGAACTCTTGATTGTGTAACAACGTTATACGATGGCGCGGCGCAGGACAAAATGCACGGGCAACACTGCGTAAGGAAGCTTCTTGGAAGATGGACTGTGTGCTATATGAACCGGTCCACGAGCTCCGACAGCTCGCGGGTCAGTTCCTCCGACGTGGCAATGGGCGTGCCATCGATGGCGGTGACCGGCGTCAGCAGCCGCACGCTCGAAATCAGCCACACCGCGTCCGCCTCGAGCAGGTGATGCGGTTCCAGCGGCCCGTAGCCCAGATCCCAGCCGCTCCCGTGCGCAGCCTTGAACAGTGCTCCCTGGGAGGTCCCGGGAAGGATGCCGCTTTCGAGCTGCGGTGTCAGCAGGGTCTTGGACGTGCCCTGACGACGCGCGAGGAGGACGGTGGACGTCGGGCCCTCGAGGACCTTTCCGTCCGACGATGTGAAGATGACGTCGTCGGCGCCGCGGGATTTCGCGTAGCGGACCGCGGCCATGTTGACGGCATAGGAAAGCGTCTTGGCGCCCATCAGGAGCCACGGCGCGCGCTGCGCAACCGTGCTGTCGTAGCCCCGTTCGAGGAGCAGAACCTCCACGCCTGCTTGCTGCTGCTGCCGGATGCCAGCCGGTACGGGTGACACCTGGACCCAGGCGGTGGGTTCGGCTGCGCCTTCCGCGCCGCGGGTCGCGACGAGCTTGACCACTGCTTCGGACTGCGCTGGTTGGGTCGCGGTGAATTCGTCGAGGGCGGTGCGGATGGCGCGGCTCCAGGCATCAGCCACCGGAATGGCGAGGTCGAGGGCGGCAGCCGAGGACGCCAGCCGTTCGAGGTGGGCCCGCTCCTTGCGGGGCACGCCGTCCACGGCCAGCAGCGACTCGAAGATGCCGTCACCACGCGTGGCACCGAGGTCGTTGGCCATGAGCTGCGGCTTCGACGGATCGACTATGCGGCCGTCACCATGCGCTGCGTCGAGGAACACCAGAACAGTCATGGGCCCAGCTTATCCAACGCGGTCAACGAAGCTGCCCAAGAAACATCAGAAGACATCAGGGATTGTCGGGGAACACTGCACCGAGGCCCGAGAGCACTCCGAGGGCTTTCGTCCGCACTTCCTCCCATTCTTCGGAAGGCACCGAATCAGCGGTGATGGCGCCGCCGACGCCGAGGCTGAGGCGTGCGCCGTCGTCGGTGTGTTCGATCACCAGGGTGCGGATGACGACGGCGAGGTCAGCGGCGCCGGTCAGGGAAAGGTAGCCGGCCGCGCCCGAATAGACGCCACGGGCCCGGCCCTCGAGATGTTCGAGGATGGCCATGGTACTGATCTTGGGTGCACCCGTCATGGACCCCGCGGGAAAAGCCGAGGCGATCACCTCGGCGCGGGAGGTTCCGGGTTTCAGTTCTGCCTCGATGGTGCTGACCAGCTGGTGCACGGTGGCATAGGTTTCGATGTCGCAGAGGCGGCTCACGGTGACCGACCCCGGAACGGCGTGGTGCGAGAGGTCGTTGCGGAGCAGGTCGACGATCATGATGTTCTCCGCGCGGTCCTTGAGCGAGGCTGCGAGGTCCCGGCGAAGCCCTGCATCGGTCTCCGGATCGAGCGATCGGCCCCTGGTGCCCTTGATGGGTTCGGCCCGGAGGCCGCCGTCGGAGTCGATCCTCAGGAAACGCTCGGGCGAGGTACTCGCGACGGCGAAGTCGGGCCAGCAGATGAGATGCCCGAACGGCGCCGGGCTTGCACGGCGCAGGCGCAGGTAGGCGGCGAGCGGGTCGACCGGGCGCTCCACGGCTGACACGAGGGAGGTGGTGAGGCACACCTCGTAGGTGTTGCCGTCGGTGATCTGTTCCTGTGCCTGTCGGATTTTGTCGAGGTACCCGGCGCGGGAATCCCTCGCCTGGAAGACCGGTGGTTCGGCGAAGGCCGGTTCGGTCGATTCGGGGATCTGCCGCCCGGTGTCGAGAACAGCCTTCCGTACCGTCGCGTGCCAGTCCCCGCACCCGGGGTCGGGCGTGCCGTCGTTCAGGCTGAGGAGGAACACCGCCTTCTCCCGGTGGTCGAGAACGACGGCGCGACCGGCGAAGATCAGTGCGGCATCGGGAAGGGGCGAGGAGGAAAGCGAGCCTCCGCCCGTTTCGCGCTTCAGTTCGTAACCCAGGTAACCGAGCCAACCGAGCGCGAAACCGCACTCGTAGCCGTCGGGGCGTCGGACCACGCGTCGCCCCCAGGCGCCGTCGAGCCAGCGGAAGAAGGGCTCGCGGATGCGCGTCGTCACCGCGCCGGCACTCACCTCGGTGACGCCGTCCGAGTGCTGCGCACGCTGGCCGAACCGTCCGGCGTCGTCGGCCAGGATGGAGAAACGGCTGCGTTCGGATGCCGGCGTTGCGCCGACATCCGAACTGTCCAGCCACACCGCCGCCTTCGAGTTCGGGTAGAGGGCTGCGAACAGCGCCCCAGGATCCGGCACGGCATCGATCCGCTCCACGCGTACGTTCAGTCCGCGACGGGCGGCGCGCTCGACGGACATCAGCCGTTCGCACTGGGGCAGGCTGGTGAGGGCCAGGCGTACGCGGTTCGGGGTGGCCTGCCCCTGGTGCCCCTGGATGACGACGTCGGCGGAGGAGTCGGGGCAATCGGCATCGAGCCAGGAGGTTTCCTGTTCGGCCCACCGGTCCCAGAACGGCTCGTAGCTTCCGCCGTCGCGTGCGAGGGCGCTGCGACGGCGGAGCGCGCCGGGAGCTTCTACCCAGAGGACGGCGTCGAGCAGGCCGCGTGCCTCGCGGGCGGCGGCTCCGACACCCTCGACGAGCACGATGTCAGCGGGCGGCGTATGCCTGAGCTCGCCGTCGCGCCCGTTGTCCCAGTCCCAGGCCCGCCAGGATGCAGGCTCTCCCGAAGCCAACGGCGTCAGCACCTGCCGCACGTATCGGTCGATGCCGCCGCGCAGGCCGTCCCACCCCGGATAGATGTCTTCGAGGTGGAACGTGCTCACGGTGTGGTGTTCGCGTAGCAGTGCGGCAAGTTCAGCGGCGAGGGTGGTCTTGCCCGCGCCGGAACGGCCGTCGATCGCGACGATGAGCGGGGCGTTCCGGGAAGGGATCATGACGAGGATCAGGCCAGCGCAAGCAGGGTTCCCACGCCGACGAACAACGAGCCGAAAGTCCGGTTCATGATCGTCTGTCCGCGGGAATGCTGCGTGAAGCGGCTGAAGGACCGGGCCGCCGCGGCATAGAAGAACCACATCACCAGCAGGTCGATGGTGATGACGGTGGCCGCGAGTACCGCGTACTGCTCGGCGAGCGGTTGGTCCGTGCGGATGAACTGGGGAATCAGCGCAAGGAAGAAGATGATCGCCTTGGGGTTCAGGAGGTTGACCCACATGCCCCGACGGATCAGCGCCAGTGGTCCCTCGGTACGCCGCTCCGCAAGGATTTCCTCGTCCAACGACGGCTTCTGCAGGAACTTCCGGACCCCGAGGTACACGAGGTAGGCCGCTCCGGCATATCGGATCACGTTGAATGCCACCGGCGAATTCGAGACCAGGAGCCCGACGCCGGCTGCTGCCACTCCGATGTGCACCAGGAGGGCGGCCTGCTGGCCGAGGATGCCCCAGATCGACCGCCGGAATCCTACGGTCAGGGCATTGCTCATGGTGTTCACGGCACCGGCACCCGGGCTGAAACTGATGAGTGCGCCCGCGCCGAGCAGCGCAAGCCAAACCGAGGGATTCACCCTCCCATAGTAAGCAGTGCGCAGCGGTTCGTTTCCCGGCTGGACGCGGATCCGGATCTTCAGGTGCCGCAGGGGCAGCCCGTCCGAGGCGAATTCCGAAGTGCGTGATCCCGGCGTCGGTTGTCGTGCCGTCGTTCAGGCCCGCGCCAGCACCTCGATGCTGGGGATGAGGAAGAGTCCGTCGGGAGCCCTTCCCCAGGTCCGCCAGCCCTCGGCAAGCCGTTCCAGGTCCTTCCTCTCGGCCAGGCCGCGCTCGAGGGCCTGCTCGGCGAAACCTGAGTGCAGCACCCGCTCGGCCCAGGATTCCGCGTGGAACCGCCGGCGGTCATCTGTGGCGTAGATCCAACTCGACGTGGAAACCTCCGTCTCGGTGAAGCCGGCCTCCTGGGCCCAGGAAAGGAGATGCCGGCCGCCGTCGGGCTCGGCATTGTTGCCCCGCGCAAGCCGCTGGTACAGCTCCATCCACTCGGTAAGCGCAGGGGAGGAGGGGAACCAGGTCATCGCGTGGAAATCGGCGTCGCGTACTGCCACCACGCCACCGGGCCGGAGGACCCGGCGCATCTCCCGCAGTGCCGCCACGGGATCGGTGAGGTGCTGGAGCACCTGGTGGGCATGAACGACGTCGAACGTCTCGTCGGGGAAATCGAGGTCGTAGATGTTGCCCTCGGTGAAGACGGCATTCCGGACGGAGGCGTATGCTGCGGAGGCCTGTGCCACGACGTCGGCCGACCGGTCGATGCCGGTCACTGTTCCCGGTGCTACAAGGGCCGCGAAGCCGGTTGTGATGCTGCCCGGACCGCAACCGACATCGAGCACATCCATCCCGGAGGTGAGGTGCGGCACGAGGTACGCGGCTGAGTCCTCCACCGTGCGGGTCGCGTGCATGGTCGTCACACTCGGGTGGTGGCCGTGGGAATAGACGTCTTCGCTCATGATCGAGATTAACCCCGGCGGAAGGCCTTCTCCCGCTTTCGCGTCATATTCCGGTGCCATCTTCTTCCGGAGCACTTGTCGCGGAGCCGGCTTCCCCGGCGTCCGCTTTGGCGGCGATCGTGGCGTCGGTGATGCGCTGCATCATCCGCTCGAGAAGGGCGAGCTCGGCGTCGTCGAACTCATCCAGCGCCGTATTGATGTGTTGTGCGAGCGGAGCGAACAACTTGCCGCCGGTCATGCGCGCTTTCTCGGTCAGTTCGAGGTGCACCTGACGCCGGTCGACAGCGCTGCGGGTGCGGGTGACATGACCCGCGGTGTCGAGCCGATCCACCAGAGCGGTGGTGGCGGGGGAACTCAGGTTCAGTTCCTCACGCAGCATGCCCGGCGTGACCGTGGCGCCGGCGCGGGCGGCACCCATCATGATTCCGAGGGCATTGAGGTCGGTTCGGTACAGCGCGTCCTTGGCGCTCGCCGCCTCGATGTACCGTTCGGTCTCGGTGGTGAACTGGCGCATCAGGTCGATCAGCCTGGCTCGGTTCGTACTGGACATGGAGTGCACCTCGATTCAGAACAACTTTAGGCCCTTCCGCAAGTATCTCCATGATAGATATAGTCATTCATAGAGGTAATTTTCCGGAGGGCGTGGGTAGCGTGAAAGCCAAGTGGTTGCGTGTCCTGCTCCCCGTCGTCGTCGTCCTGATCTGGCTCCTCGGTGCCGGGTTCGGTGGGCCGACCTTCGGCAAGCTCGATACCGTCTCCCGTAACGACCAGGCGTCATTCCTGCCGGCAAGCGCGGAATCCACCGAAGCAGGGGAGCTGCAGGAGCAGTTTCGGAACTCCGACGCCGTTCCGGCGGTGATCGTCGCTGAATCCGAGGGAGAGATCGCCCCGCAGGAGCTGCCCGCCTATGAAGAGGTGGCCCGCGCCCTCGGGAATGTCGAGGGCCTTGAGCCTCCAGCCGATGGCGCCCCTGCGGTTGTCGGTCCCATTCCCTCTGAGGACCTCCGGGCCGTCCAGTACCTCGCCTTCATCGCGTCGGATGCCGAGCTCGGCGAGGTTGTCGTTGAACTCCGCTCGGCGCTGAACGAGGAACTGCCCGACGGCGCCATCGGGTACGTGACGGGGCCCGCCGGTTTCACCGCCGACCTCGTCAGTGCCTTCGGCGGGATTGACGGCATCCTGCTGGGAGTGGCGCTGGGACCGGTCTTCCTGATTCTCCTGGCCGTATACCGTTCGGTGGTCCTGCCCTTCCTTGTTCTCCTGACCTCGGTCTTCGCGCTGGCCACGTCCATCCTGCTGGTTTTCGCCTTCGCGTCATGGGACTGGATCCAGCTGAGCGGCCAGAGCCAGGGCATCCTTTCCATCCTGGTGATCGGAGCCGCAACGGACTACGCGCTATTGCTGGTGGCACGCTTCCGGGAGGCTTTGGGTGAGCACGAGTCGAAATGGGAGGCCATGAGGGTGGCCTACCGTGGATCGGTGGAGCCCATCGTGGCCTCCGGAGCCACGGTGATTCTCGGACTGCTCTGTCTGCTGTTCTCAGACCTCAACTCCAACCGGAGCCTCGGCCCCATCGCTGCGATCGGCATCGTATTCTCGCTCGCTGCCGCGCTGACATTCCTCCCCGCCTTGCTCCTGCTCTTCGGTCGTTCCGCCTTCTGGCCGCTGCAGCCCGCGGTTCATCCAGTGCGGCCCACGTCCGTTGAGGAACCCGACCCGGCTGCGGCGGCCGTCACCGCCGTTCCGGGAACGGGGCAGTTGCGCGGGGTGTGGAAGCGGATCGCCGTACTGATCTCGCGTCGGCCGAGGGTTCTCTGGATCGCGTCAGGGCTGGTGCTCGCCGCGGGAGCACTCGGACTCATCCAGCTGCAGGCCAGTGGCGTGCCACAATCGGCCCTGATCCTCGCGCCGTCGAACGCTGTGGACGGCCAGGACGCGCTTGCACGGCACTTCGACGCCGGCGCCGGCAGCCCTATCGCCGTCGTCGCTCCGGAAGCGGACCGGGAGGCGGTTCTCAGCATTGTCGGTGCCGAGCCCGGAATTTCGGAGGCCACACTGACCACGGATCCGGCCGGAGCCGCCGTCGTCGAGCAGGGCCGCGTCCTCGTCAGCGGGACCCTTGAATACCAGGCGGATTCGGATCAGGCCGAGAACGTGGTGCGCAGCCTCCGGACCACCCTCGACGACGCCAGTCCCGACGCCCTTGTGGGCGGCGTTACCGCTATCGCGGTGGACACCAACGACACCGCGCTCGCGGACCTCGGCAAGATCATTCCGATCGTGCTGGCCGTCATCCTGGTGGTGCTGATGCTCCTGCTGCGTGCCGTCGTCGCGCCCGTGCTGTTGATCCTGAGCGTGGTTCTGTCCTATGGGACAGCGCTGGGGGTGTCGGCGCTGGTGTTCAACAACCTGGTCGGATTCGAAGGCGCGGACGCCTCGGTACCGCTGTTCGGGTTCGTGTTCCTGGTGGCGCTCGGGGTCGACTACAACATCTTCCTCATGACGAGGGTGCGTGAGGAGTCATTGCGGATCGGCACCCGGCCCGGGATTCTCCGAGGGCTGGGCGTAACCGGCGGGGTCATTACCTCAGCGGGCGTGGTGCTTGCCGCGACATTCGCGGCGCTCGGCATCATTCCCATCCTGTTCCTCGCGCAGATCGCTTTCATCGTGGCGTTCGGCGTGCTGTTGGATACGGTCCTGGTGCGGTCCCTGCTGATTCCGGCGCTTGCCTACGACATCGGACCGAACATCTGGTGGCCGTCAAAACTGGCGAGGTCGGAACCGTCGAAACCGGCGGGGAGGCACCGGGCGTCGTCGGTTTCCTAGCAGCGGATCCTGCAGGGATCAGCAGCCGACCACCCCATCCTGCTCAAACGCGACACCTTGTGCCGTCAACCGATACTTCACGGCCCGCGATCAGTCAGGATGGACGGAGGTCAGGCAGAAAGGATGCCCAACCGGATTCGGAAATTACCGGGGCGGACGGCACACCCGCCTTCTGTACCTTGAGGTACTGCTCCTCGGTCAACCGCAATCCATGGCCAGCTTCTGATCAACTTACAACGGGCTTATGGACCCATAGGTCGACCGACCTTAGTTCATCCTGCGATAAGGCCAGTCAAAGTACCGTTAGGCCGATCGCCCACCGGACGACCTTCACGCCTGATAGACAGTCTGGTGACTGGTGAGGCACCCTGATCGGTAACTGGCTTGGAGAAGGAAGGCGATTGTGATGAGCACGATTTTGGGTCCGATGGATTTACGGTTCACCGCCCCGATAGGAGTGGAGGTCAGGGGTGACGTGTGGTCGTGCGTCGAAATTCCCGATTCGAAGGAGCTGTTTGGCACGGGCAAGGCGGTAAAGGTGATCGTGAGGGTTGACGGCGAACTGCTGGCCGTTGCCCTCATGCCGACCGGGATGGGTGGTCACATGCTTTCGATCAGCGGCAAGCTGCGGAAGAAGATCGGTAAGGATGTCGGGGATGAAGTTGCAGTCCACATCTCGGAGCGCCTGACCTGAACCAGCGGGAGTGTCCTCCGTTATGCATAGGGTTGAATCTTCCTCAGGTGCTAGCAGCTGTCCGGCGGGCGGTTCCGCGATTGAGCGCTAGGTGCCCACCCAAAAAGCCCGCTCCTGACACGATCGCGTTTCCTGCCAGGCCGAGCGTCGCCCCCAGTGCGTACCGGCCGTGCTTCCGCGTGATCAGGGAGCCGAGGAAAAGGAAGATGGCGGCATCGGTGCCGAGTGCGTGCACCGCGCCGATCCGACGCTCGGCGCCCGTCAATTCCGCCCAGTCACCGGCTCCTGCGATAGCGGTCGGAACGGCCGCCGCCAGCCCAGCTCCGACCAAGAGCATGGCACCGCGGCGGGCCTGAGACCCTCCGGCTAGATCGAGGATTGAAGCGCTGATCCAGCACCCAAGGGTCAGATCGGTGAGTAGCGGGTGTACCGAGTGGCCAAGGACGCTGGTGTGGAATGGGCTGCGCCGTGCCCAGTCGATAATCGGCCCGTAAACGACCTCTTGTGCGACAGCCATCTGCTCCGAGAGGGGACTCTTGCCGACACCCCGGGCTAGTCGCTGCGGCAGTGACAATTCGTTCACGCTCAGCCACGGTACGCCGACGCTGCGCGGCCGTATAGAGTGCTCAATCGAATCTGATGAAGTCTCTGGCGGCTCCTCCACAAAATTCGTTCGTCTCGGTATAGCCGAGGGCTTCATAGGACGCCTTTTGCTCTGGCTCATCGTCGGTGATCAAAACTTTCTGATGCACGGCTTACAACCGTGGGCACCCGAACATGAATGGCGGCTTCCGAGCCTTGAGGGTTTCCTTCAAGTGGGGGTGATCCGTATGGGCATGCCTTTTCGTGAGTGAGCGGACCCCGGATGCGATCCTGTGAAGGTGTTTCTTCGTCCTGATGCGGGGGCGTCACATGAGGGATAGGACGAAGGAGAGCACGAATCCGGCGGCGGTGCTGAGGGCTACGGCCGGTCCGCCGTGTTCGTAGGCTTCGGGCATGAGAGTGTCAGCTAGTGAGGCGATGACCGCTCCGGCGGCGAAAGCCAATGGTAGCGAGATGGTTTCCGGGTTGGCACCCGAGAGTGGTCCGGCGCCAATGACGACGGCGATTACGAGTAGTGCAGCGCATGCTCCCCAGAGACCGAGTATGGTGCCACGAGACTTGCCTTGGCTGCGCATCGAGGATGCTCCGACGAGTGCTTCGGGCAGGTTGGAAACAAAGATCGCGGCCAGGAGTGCTAGTCCGCCCGTTCCGCCGCCAAGTGCGACGCCCAGGGCAATGTTTTCGGGCACGCCGTCGAGGGTGACCGCGGCCAGCAGGGCCATACCCGCGGCACCGCGGGTGGACGCCTTGGTGGGGGGGCGCTCAGTAGCGGCGGCATCGGTGTCGAGTTTGGGACTGCCCTCGTACTCGTCCGCAGGGGTGGGCTGGGAACTTGGTTGAGCCCAGCGGTCAAGCAGTGCGCTCAGTGCCGTGAAGACCACGGCGCCTGCGAGAAGACCAATCGCTGCACGCCAGATACCGCCTTGCTCGAAGGCGTCCTCGAAGAGCTCGAACGTCAAGGCAGTGATGAGCGATCCTGCGGCGAAGGCCAGAAGGATCGCCAGCACGCGCTTGGGCAGTTCAAAGCGTGAACCGATGAGAGCACCGATAACGAGGGCGCTGGAAGCTATCACGCCGAACAGCAATGACGTTGCCATGCCGTCAGTATAGGAAGGCGGACGCCGGGCGGGAAGGGAGTTGCAAACCGATGGCTCAAGACCTTGGCCGAGTTGTGTGCCATGTTCACCGAACAGGGCCACGATCGTCTCCACCTATGTCATACGGACGGTGGTGATGGACGGGCAGCGCCGACGTTCAGTACGAGTTGTCGAAGCATAGGGGCAATGACTTCGGGCCGGGATGAGCAGAATGTCAGGTATCGAAAAAACCATCCGGGCCGCCGAGGGTTGCCCGCACAGGCCTGCCACCTTGGAGAAGCGCCGGCCGAGCTCGCGCTCAGGAATGACGAGCTCCGTCGATACCTTGAGATTCATGCCCTCAACGTCACACAACCTGCGAAGCCCGTACCCGTAACCCCCTCAGAACAGCGGCCAGGGCACCGCCGACATCTCACCACTCGGAGCCGGAAACCGCCCTGCCGAGCGCAACCGGGCGCAGCGCGCGGCGAGCGAAGCGATCTCTTCGGCGGTGAGCAAGTCCGCCAGGTGTCGGCCCAGCTCACCGTGCAGTCCTTCGCTGACACGATCGATGCCGTCGAGTTCCTCGGCGGTCAGAGCGTCTCCCAGCCACCCCCACAGCACCGTGCGCAGCTTGTGGTCACTGTGAAGGGTGAGCCCATGGTCCACGCCGTGCCGGTGTCCGTCCGTCATCGAAAGGATGTGGTCGCCTTTGCGGTCGGCGTTGTTGACGACGACGTCGAACACGGCCATGCGTCTCAGTGCTGGCGAGTCTTCATGAACGAGGGTGACCACCCGTCCGTTCTCATCTCGTCCCTCGAGAACGGATTTCCAGCCGGTTTCCGGCACGTGGTCCGTCGCAACCAGGTCCACCGCGTTCTGGGCATGGTCCTGCTCCTGCCAGAGCTGCACCATTCCTTCGCCCATTGGACCATCGCGCAGCCAGGTGTGCGGCACCACGTTCCAGTCGAAGACCTGCGAGATCAGGTAGGCCGCCACCTCCCGGTGAGCCAGGGTGCCGTCGGGAAAATCCCACAGCGGATTTTCACCTGCTATTGGCTTATAGACGACCACCGCTTCGCCGATGCTGCCCAAGAACGTCGCGTTTGAAGCCGTCGTGATCCGACCGGTGAGCTTCAGCTCGGCGGTCACCAGATCGTGCACTGGCATCAGACCTCGGGAAGCGTGCAGATGTGTCCGTCGGCGTCAATAGGGTAACCACAGCGCGAGCAGATCGGACGCCCGGCGCCCACGACCTCACGGGTGCGCTTGGCGAATGCGCGGGCGGTGCCGACCGGCATCCGCACCCGCAGCACCTCGGGCGCGTCAGTGTCATCCTCATTCAACAATTCGTCGTTTTCATCAGCATCGACGTCAGTGATCGGGTAGGCCTCTATGACGACCTGCAAGGTCGATGGGTCCCAACCAAGGCTCATGGCACCGGTCCGAAACTGCTCCTCAACGGCCTCGAGCTGGTCATTGTCGACCAGTTCGACGGGAGTGCTCGTGGGAACGCTGAAGGGGTTGCCCTCAAGGGTGATGAGCTGGTCGAGAATTTCGTCGATCTTCTCGGCGAGCAGAGCTGACTGCTGCTTCTCCAGGGCGATACTCACGATCTGTTTCCCGGAGCGCACCTGCAGGTAGAATGTGCGCTCCCCCGGAACGCCAATGGTGCCGACGACGACCCGATCGGGCCAGGCAAACTCGTGAACGATTGTGGGCATATACGTATTTTAGGCGCATCAGGTGCGCGGTGCTTGCTGTCCTGCGCCGCCGCCCACCGGCGCATCGCTGGAGTGGATGTTGTTCGACAACCACGACAGATCCCCCGCATCGGTATTCGTTGCGTAGACGCTCGGCCGACTAGTGCCGTAGCGCACGATCGATACGGAGGCGGGACCCACGTTGATACGCTGGAACAGGTCGAGGTGCATGCCGAAAGCATCGGCGAGGACCGACTTGATGATGTCACCATGGCTCACCGCCACCCACACAGCCCCTGGTCCGTGCTCGGCTTCGAAAGCTGCATCGTGGCGTCGAATTGCTGCTACCGACCGGGCCTGCATCGCGGCCATGGATTCGCCGCCGGGAAAGGTGACGGCGGACGGCTGTGACTGCACAACCGACCACAAATCCTCGGTTGCGAGATCACTGAGTGTGCGGCCCTGCCACTGGCCGTAATCGCACTCGGTCAGATCGAGATCCATCGGCGCGTGAGGCCTGCCGGCCTGGCGATCGAGGATGAGCTGAGCGGTCTGCTGACAACGCTCGAGGGGGCTCGACACCACCCCGACGACGGGCACGGCCGCGAGCCGGTCCGCGGTCAGTGCCGCCTGGTCGCGCCCGACTTCGTCCAGGCTGACGCCGACGGTCCGACCGGCCAGCAGCCCGGTGGCATTTGCTGTGGTGCGGCCATGCCGCACGAGAATAACTGTCGCCATCCACCCAGCCTAACCATCCGCTCGACGACGGCGCCCTCCCTTGCCGGCCAGTTCGGTGGGATCGCGACTAGTCCCACATCGGATGACAATTAATTTGTGTCGATGCCATCCCCGATATCGGAGATGAAATCTTTTGTAGCCAGAACGGTCTGTCTAGGCGTACGTTTGGCCTTACAGGTCGATCCGGCCATTTGGGGTCCAGTAAATTCGTATGAATTTCGCGGTATTCGGTCCTTGTTCCACAATGCGTGGGCAGGGCGTATGAACTGATGGAGTAGGTCTCTCTCTTTACTACAATCGAGCAGCTCTTCGGGCGCGCCTGTATATCGGCCCCTCATCTCCTTGCTCGGTAATCGTGTCCAACCATTCTTTGATCGTTGTCGTGCAGGCCAAGTTGTCGGGTTGAAAGGCTCACCCGCAGCGATGACTGCCTGGCCGCAGCCACCGGTTATGAGGGTGTTCGAAGTAAGGAGCAACCCGTCCTGGGCTGCTCCGGCGGAGCCGCCGCTCCATCTTTCTGGCTGGTTCGGGCAAAAGATGGAACGGGTACGGGAATCTGAACCATGATCAGTCGATTGTGGTTCTGAACCTGCCCGATTGCGACGCAATCCGCACTAACTGATTTATCTACAGCGAGGAACCACATTATGGCTTCCCATCGTCATCCCGCTTCCCTGTGCGCCAGGCTGGAGTGAGACACCCTTACTAATTCCTTCCCTTGCACGGGGTGAGAAGCGAGACAAATAGCGATGACGATGACGA